>JAITLW010000082.1 GCA_031277715.1 Sphingobacterium sp.
GGTTGTCCCGATAGAGAAACTTATTATAATTAAAATCCTCTTGAATATTAACCAAATCAAATCTATTGATTTTCTGGCCTATGCTGACAATACTAGATTCACGAGGAGTCTTCGCGCTCGAAATCCATTGTGGTAATCCTGCAATATTATAAGTCAAGACATCGATTTCTCCAGAAGACATTTCAGGAAGAGATAACACGCTAGACACCATACTATGCTGTACCGTACCTTTACTTCTAAAAGCCAACAACAAACAAGCCATACCACATACAACGGATAGAATTAAAATTCTCATGTTCCATTGCTTCTTGTTCCTTTCATAAGACAAATACAATAACATATCTTTTTATTCTGATCTACATCAAAAGTACAGTAGCAGTATAAACACAATTCCACCCCTACATTAACAATCTGTAGCCCATTGGTATCCACAATATTAAGCGTAAACAATTTGATTACAAATCGATTACAAAAGCTTAACACCTTCTTATCCCTACCATCATGTCCATCGTATATTTTTACGGGTAAAGTTTATAAAATGAAGAAAATAGCCTTCTTTACCGAAATACTGATTGCCGATTTTGACGGTGCTTCACGCACCATGTTCCAATTAATAGAACGGATCGACCCTACCCTATTTGACTATCTATTCGTCTATGGAAATGGGCCAGAACAATTTCGGGACTTTAAATCCTATAAAGTACCGACTTTTAGAATCCCCGTCAATGAAGATTACTGCCTAGCCATCCCTCACCTTATAAAAACAAAATTAGAGGCTACCTTAGACAATTTTGCTCCTGAGGTGATTCACATAGCTACTCCCTCCCTTCTTGGCTTTTTCGCCCTCAATTACGCTAAGAAAAGAGGAATCCCTGTCCTGACTATATATCACACACACTTTATCTCCTATATAGACTACTACTTCAGAAACCTCACCTCCTTAGTAAAACCCACACAGCATTGGATCAAGAAAGCAATGCTCAGCTTTTACAACCGCTGTGGAGTAACCTATGTCCCTACGCAGTCTATTGCAGATGAACTATCAACAATAGGAATCGACACCGAAAGAATCCAAATCTGGCCCAGAGGTATAGACTGTGAACTCTTCACACCGTTAAAGCGTGATTGCCACTACATCCAGCATATCACAGGTAATACCAAGCCCAATATTCTATTTGCAAGTCGATTAGTCTGGGAAAAAAACATAAAAACCTTGATTGCGATCTACCATAGATTAGCTCAGGAGGGACTGGATTACAACTTGATCATTGTAGGAGAAGGCACTGCACAAGCCGTTGCCATGCAAGAAATGCCCAACGCCTATTTCTTAGGCAAGAAAAACCACGAACAGCTATCCAGGTTGTACGCATCGGCAGATGCATTTGTATTCACCTCGACCTCCGAAACCTATGGCAACGTCGTCGTCGAAGCCATGGCCTCAGGACTTCCCTGTGTAATTGCCGATGGTGGCGGATCAGCATCTTTAGTCCAGCATGGTATATCTGGATTTAAATGTAGTCCTCAAAATCCGTTAGAATATGTGCATTTTCTAAGATCTGTAATCGAAGACGGTTCCTTAAGATCGAAATTCAAGAAAGAAGGGCTCCAGTTCGTATCACGATTGGATTGGAACAGATTATCCCAGCAATATTTCCTGGATATACAACAGTTGGCACTCCAAAAACACAGATCAGGCTTGGCATGGGCAAACTAACTTCTGGACGCCAATTCCTCAAAGTTGCAATAATACTGATTGCGATAGTTTCCATAGGCCTATTTATTGCGCACACCGACTTTATTACGTTAAAAAAGCAACTCCAACAGGTAGGTTTCCAATTTATCTATATTCTCTTATTGACATTCACTGCTTACTTTATCGGCACCATAGCTTGGTGGCTGTGTCTCGGGCGGCAAAGAAAGAATACATCCCTATTCCAGCTGTTCGCTATTCGACAAGTTGGGGAAACATTGGCCTTATACAACCCGACCAGTGTCATAGCTGGCGATCTCTTAAAGGCCCAGCTGCTAAAACCTTATGGCATTAGCCAAGAGGTTGCATTAAAATCCGTAACATCCTCGAGAATAACAGCAACCCTGTCCCAGATATCCTTATTCATCATCGCCATGATTTGGCTATTGGCCAATAGCGGGCACAGCCCACAGTCCAAAGAACTAACATGGATAATAAGTGGCACAATCACCATACTACTCTTAATCAAAATAGCTTTATTCATCGCGCTATCCCGTTCCGTAGATCATGTACCTATAAGGGACGATAGTTCAAGCTGGAAAAAAACAATAACAGCACTATCTATAACTTTTTACAACTGTAAGATTTTCTTTCAGCAGGACAAAAAAAACTTCTGGTATTCCTACTTATTCTTTGCTTTGCACTGGATTATTGGCAGTATAGAGCTCTATCTTCTACTCTCATTCATAGGATACCCCATACACATCATGGATGGCCTTGTATTGGATATGTCCATCATCGTTATAAAAAGCATAGGTGCTGCCGTTCCAGGACAGATAGGTATTGAAGAGCTTGCCAACAAAATCACTTTAGACATGATTGGCATCAAAAATGCCACTTTATGGATTTCTATTTCCATACTCCGACGCTTCAGACAATTAATATGGTGTTTTATAGGGTTGCTATTAGCAATTTTTCTAAAAGCCCTCCATGGCCAAACCCGGGCCAAACAAGTACCCCTATCAACAGATTAATAACCATAGAAAAACGAAGGCATGCAACAATCATCCCCTATAGAAATACTATTTGTAAGCCATAAATCCCCCCCTGCTACAGGCGGAATGGAAAAACAGAGTCACGAATTGATCAATGGTGTGGGGCTGTACCTCAAGACACATACCATCGTCTATAATCATCAGGAATCGCTATTGACATTCTTTCTAAAATTAAACAGGCGTATCTTGAAACTGATCAAAGCGAATCCGCAAATCAAAATCATACACTTTAACGATGGCTTGATCGCAGCTATCGCTTCTTATCATAACGGATATGAACAGATAAAAAAAACCGCAACGATACACGGTCTAGACGTAGTATATCC
>JAITLW010000405.1 GCA_031277715.1 Sphingobacterium sp.
CACCTCTTGCGTGGAACACCACACCCGATCCATGAAGTCTCAAATAGCAATATTTCTTAGGTGGAACACCACATAAAATTATCTAAACATTGTTTTTCTTAGGTGGTATATCTCACAAAATTGTATCTAATTTTTTGCATTTAACGTACTACTCTAGTTTATTGCAATTCTCCTAAAAGAGAATTGTTATTATACGTGCCCTGAGAGAATTATGTACGTATTTGCATATAAATTTGTGGTCACCCAGATCAGAAAATTATTTTTTCCAGCGATCTCGGTAAATCTTTGAATTAGATTAGCTCATAAGATTCAGCAACGAATTTTGACCGAGATTTACTTCTAGATTACCGAGATTCACCTTGTGAAGTAATTGCCCTGAGACAACTGTGTGTTGCTATGTAAACTTGTGGTCAATGGTTGATCTCCAGCCATCTCGGTAAATCTTTGGATTAGATTGGCTTATCAGATTCAGCAGCAAATTTTGACCGAGATTTACTTTTAGTTTATCGAGATTCACGTTGTAATGTAAAGAAAAAAATATGTTATTTTATGTGGTGCTCTACCTAAGAAATATTACTATTTGGGACCCCGTGGATCGGGTGTGGTGTTCCACGCAAGAGCTATAAGGTGTTCCACGTAAGAAAACCGAAATCAATATTCTGATCTGGGTGACCACATTGCCGACTCTCGATAAACTAATTTTCAATCATAAAAGGGGTCTTCAGATGCACTTGGGTGTGGATGGGTTTGAAAACCACTTCGACTTTATGATTTATTTTTTTTTTTTTTTTCAATTTGATCACTGATCTATTGAATTTTTTGGTACAAATACTGGTTTCTTACAGCATTTTGAAATACTTTTTTATTCTCTATGCTTTACAAAATGCCATCTATTGAAGCAAGGAAATATCTAGAAAACCTGGTTAAACAAAAGCGTGTAAAGAATCAAGGTGAAAAAAGTAAGATTCTTCATTATATTATTATGCTCGTAGAATGACCTATTACGTAGTCATTAAATGCGCAGACTGTCAACAGGAAGGCCATCCAGACAAAACGTTTCATCAATGCCAGCTTTATGTTAAACCAAGTAATACAGTACATGACTATTACAAAAGCAGAAGCAAGAGACTGAGATATTGTATTGATTATTTAGATAACAGCCAGAAAAGAAAACGATTTGGTAAAGATGACTATGAAACCAAACGTGAAAAAGCTGCCGGGAAAAGAAAAAGACGCGCAAAATACAAAAGTAACACGGGTAATGCTATCTGTAGCTCTTGCCATCAATCTGGTCATAAATCTGTGCGCTCAAGAGATTGCCCTAATTATAAGCTCAAACAAAGCGAATTTATTGAAGATAAGCTTGGAAAAGGCTTTCAGTCGTACACCAGAAAGCTCTATTTAAGTTCAGTTGTCCGCCAAGAACACAAAGAGCATTTTGCTACAAAGGTTATCAACCGCTCATATTTTATCCGTCAAGTCATCTTCAGAAGCCAGTTGTTTGTGAACCACTGGATTATGTCAAATTCAAGTATGACAAACATCACAAGTATTTTCGAGCAGGACTTCTGGTATTCTATAGCTCAACTGATAATGGGCAAAGGAGTTACAAACAAGAGCTATATTTCCAACGCGATTGTATTTGCCTTTGTTGATTTTTCTCAACAATTTCCCACTATCAAGCATCCATTGAAAGAAACTACCATTAAAAGAGGTTTCAGTGATACTCTGAGTGCCGCTTGTAAAGTTGTGGCAACATGCTATATGAACTTCGTGGTGGAGACCTTCAAGAAAAGAACTATCTATTTTTTAAGGAGAAAGTTATATTCAATTTATCCTGTAAATGTTTATCGTAGACAAAAAGGATATGTTTTGGTATTAAAATTAATTTATGTGAAATAGGATCTTCCACGGCGATTAGTGGACGAACTTCTGTATGGTTACTGCTGGAATAGACTTGTGCAAAATAATGTATCATGGCCCAAAGGAGTTGACCTAATGACGCTCAAGAATCTCACGAGTGTTGACAGCCTTTGCTCTCAGCTTCAAAAGGTATTATCTTTAACTCCAACCATCATCAACTTGGCATGTAGTCCCGAGAAGTTTATCCCTGCTTTACATTACATGATTGAACAGCTGGAAGAGGAAAAATCAAAGTGTGAAGACCAGACGAAAGTACCCCGTTTATTCTCTATGTTTCCGAACCCAAGCTTTAAATGGAGACATATAACCTTGAACGGAAAAGCCCTTGCCACACTCACAAATCAACGATCGCCCGTCAGTTATGCTGATAATATTAAGATTTTTTATAACCTCTTCGATCTTAGTAAACTAGGATATCATACGTAAATATACAAAACTTAAGTGGCAAATAAGCACAACTAATAATAAAACGCGATACATAGTCTTGAAGATTTGTCACTTGCTCCTGAAAATGGTAAAGATATGCTGCATTGTTCTTTGCAGACCGATGGATACGGAATATGTTTTCTTTTTGGTCGTAAAAAGCAAGATGCAACGCATTATGACATGAAGCTTGAAGATTTTTGTGAAGAAGATTTCAACGAGTACCTTATCCCTTGTTCCGTTGACCCTGGGAGGCGTATGGTGTTCACGGCTGCCTTGGGAAATGACAGTAGCAATCATGAAATTAGGCGCTGTAGCCAAAAGGAACGTACATGCTATACAGGCTATAAAAGAAGACAGAAGTATGTTGAGAAGCTGAAAGAGAGAAAGGGAATTAAGCCCATTGAAACGAACATTCCCTCCCCGAAGACTGTATCC
>JAITLW010000427.1 GCA_031277715.1 Sphingobacterium sp.
CGGGAGGGGTATTTCCAATTGCAGAAGAAATCCAAAATACCGTTTTAAGTTTACCCATTTCGTTTGCTCATACACAAGACGAGATCCTTCAAGTAATCGATATATTGAATAAGTTCTAAGTTATTTGTAAATGTTGAGTATGTTTTTAAAATATGTTTAATAGAGAGCAAAACTTGATGTAAAATCTAACCTTTCTTATATCAGTAAGAAGGTTAGATTTTACAAGGTTAAGAAGATCTGTCTATATTAATTTTGATAGCTTGCTGGATAAGCATAGAATGCAGGTCCAGCAACGCTTGTCCAATATGAAGGATCACCTAAAGTTCTACTCGGATCTGGCGAGAAAAAGTGATCAGTTCCTCTGTCACTATAGTGTTCATAAATTGGAATAGTGCCCGGTAGTTGAGTCGTGTAAGCGTAAAAAGCAATCCCTTCGTCCTGCCATTGCCACCAGCCCATATCAGTATTGCTCGAATTTAAACTTCCTGTGGTATAGAAATGATTTTTTCTTTTGTGACTTACATAGGCCCTAACTGCTACTGTTCCGGGGATTTGTCTGTTATATGCCTTGAATATTGGTCCCTCGTAGCGCCAGTAGCTAAAGTCATTAACCATCGTTGTTGATAAGTAATGATGGCCTCCAGAATGTGCAACAAAGGACATTACGTTCATCAATTGATAGGTGTAGTCTGGAGTTAGTTCAATTTGATTGGCGTCAATATGTTGTTCAACAGCTGTTTTTACTGCTTGTTTTTTTATTGGATCTGAGATGAAATGATAGATAAAAATTGCTTTACCGATATCTATCAAAGCTGCGTTTCGGTCGTTAATTCCTGATTGCCAGCTTGAAAGGCTTATGGTTTCAGAGGAGAGTCCATCAGAATTAAAAGTAAATGATCTTCCTGAATTTGTGCCTCCATAATATATTCCATTTTGTGTTTTTCTTCTTATTTCTTGATGTGCAGTTTGTTTTTGTGTAGTGGTTTTATTTTTCTCAATATCCAGATTGAGCAGCTTTAATACACCGAAAGAGAATCCAGTTTTTAAGTGTTCTTTCTTTTCAGCTTCTGTCTGTATGGATGTAACATCCCCGCTGTAATCAAGTTTTATAATTCCTCCTAGACCAATATCTAGAAGTACGTGAGTACCGTATCGATTCACAATTTCTTGAGCCGAGTGCGTTTGAATATAATTTAAAAATTCAGGTGTTAACGATTCTATTAGTCTTTCCATCGATACATCTTGGGTAAACCGAATTCTTTTTACCTGGTGTCGTGCTTCGAATGATGCGTACGAATATCTATCAGAATAAGTGTGAGCATTGCTGTCTTCACGATTTTTATTTAATTTTAAACCTAGAGTAAAATTTAATTTAGATACATTTACTTCGACTTTTGCTGATCCGTCAAATGACTTTTTATTGCTATATGCCGTGGAATATTCTAAAGCATTGACTCCACTTATGTAGCTTTCGCTGCCGGTTGTAGTTGTATTTATATCGATCCACTTTTCCCGGTTGATGGTGAAATGGGATAAGTCAAATATTGATACATCTGATGGACTAGTTAAATCGGACATGTTTTTAGTAATGTCTATTCCGTAACCTAATAAATCATAAACTCCATCTCCACCTGAAGCTGTTGTATTGGAGTTGTTGTTTGTTAGTTGTTTTTCATTTAATTCCTCTTTTGAACAGTTCGCCAAAAAAAGAGCAGTTAGCAGCATTAATGCTGTTTTTAATAGTCTCATAAATTTAATTTGTTATCGTTTTATAGAAAAATTACTTTTTATTATTTGGGGTTGTATATCAATAGAGTTGTAATCTCGGATTGATTTTTTTGTCATTTTGTAGTTTTTTTGACGAATTTCTCTACCCTTATTTATGTCTTGAACAATACGTTTTAAACAGTTTTCTTCAGGGTTTCCTAAATTAGGGCTTATAGTTAGTACGGCTTCAAGGTCAGGTTTGATTCCATCAAAATATTCGCTCCACCCATCTGCGTTTTTAATTAAAAAAGAACTTAAGAATATCGAGTAGTTTTTAACATTGATGGGTAGAAAACCTACAGGTTTTCCAAAGGTCTTTTTACCAACAGTCTGTAAGTTAATGTATGGTTTAAATAAGCTGATTAGTAGTTCACTTCCGGAAGCAGTTGTTTCAGAAGTGATGAAGTATATGCGCCTTACACTTTCTAATTGCCCAACCTTGTTAAAGAGGAAGGTATTTGCTTCTTCCTGAAAATTGATGTCATCTAAGGTCGCTTTGCGTCCGTTTATGTATATACTTTTCCCCTGATTATCTAGATAAGCTTGATTTTTTAAGAATGTAGATCTTCCAGATTGTAATGTTTGGTTAAACTCTTCGGAATACATTACCTTGCCGTTAAGGCTGCTTGGAGCAATTAAATTGGCAAGATATTCTACAGTTTCTATATAACCACCATTGTTATATCTTAAATCTAAAACGATGTTTGTTGGGTTGTTAATAGAGAATTCGAAAAAGATATCGTCTAAAGTAGATTTGATACTTTTTAGCGTTGGGAAAGAGTGTATTGCTAAATAGGCAATGTCGTTCATTTGGGACATTACTACCTCATTACTTTCTAACTTTCGATTAGAGCGTGATAGTTCCTTTAGAAATGGAGGACTCTCTATGACGTAGCTGTATTTCGGACTTTTATGAACTAGGTATTCAAAAGGCAAATGTGTTGAATTATTGATTTTTAGTTGCGAAATATCATATATTTCTTCTCTAATTGCATTTATCTCTGGGGAAACATTTTTATATCGATCTCTTGGTAAATAAGTCGAGAAATTTGGTAGAGCATCATTCCATAGATAAATGTCCTTGGCATACAAGTACACTGAGTCTAAGATAAGTTCTGTACTCGAGCCATTTTTAATGTTGCATGTATCGTGATCTTTATCGCAGGCTAAGAGTGTTGCTATAAAGTAAGTTATCAGACCTAGGTATATGTAAGCCCTTATCTTTGTATGAAGGAGATATAAAATGTTATTAAATAGTATTGGAGGCTGCACGATTTACAAGTATTATACATTGCAATGTTACAATTTTTTCCTATTAATTTATAATATTTGTTTATTAATATTTTTTAACACTTTTAACGTGTTAGATGTAGTGATTTTAAATGATACGTTATTGTTTGTCTGATTGTTGTAGGGCAGCAGTTTATTCTACCCGTAGTCAGCAACGGGTATGAAGATGTCTATCATATTTTTGCAATTAGGCATCATGATAGAGATCGCCTGCGCGGATATCTGTTAGATAATGGAGTGAAAACGGAGGTTCATTACCCTATTTCTCCGCATCAACAGAAGGCTATGAAGGGCGTATTTACGGGAGGGGTATTTCCAATTGCAGAAGAAATCCAAAATACCGTTTTAAGTTTACCCATTTCGTTTGCTCATACACAAGACGAGATACTTCAAGTAATCGATATATTGAATAAGTTCTAAGTTATTTGTAATGCTTACCTTTGCTCTTCTTTAGTAAAAAGGTAAGCTTTATAAATTTCTTTGGATGAATATTTTGTATGATTATCAGATTTTCGTGGCTCAAAAGTTCGGTGGAATATCTCGGTATTTTGTTGACCTAATGGCTGGGATAGAGAATCTGCCTGGATTTTCTACCCACTTGGAAGTTGTGGGAAATAAAAATTACTATCTGCCAGAGCGTTATTTTAAAGAGTTTTCTTTAGTTGAAAAGCTAAAGAAATATCCAAGGAAGGAGTATAAAGCCTTTGTGAAAAACCAACGTACTACGTTAGAGATGCTTGATAGCGCAGATATAGATGTGTTTCATCCGACGTATTATGATTCTTATTTTATTGATCAGATCAAAAAGCCTTTAGTTATTACTATTCATGATATGATCTATGAAAATTTTTCCAGCCTGTTTCCTCCCAATGAACCAACTGCCCATCAAAAACGCTTACATATTGAAAGAGCAGATCAGATTATTGCTGTTTCCCATAGGACTAAGGACGATATTTTGAAGTATTATGATGTCGATGATGATAAAATTACTGTTGTACATCATGGTATAGATCAATACGTACCATTATCTTATGAAGGTGTAGAAGATCTACCTAAAGAATATATCTTGTATGTGGGTAGCCGCAGTGGTTATAAAAATTTCGATCTTTTAGTGCAGGCTTTTTCCCGTATTTCTAAAAAATATGATGGTCTAAAGCTTGTTGTTGCGGGAAGTCCTCTTGGGATAGCGGAAGAAGAACTGTTATGGAGAAATAGTGTTCAAGACAAAGTTCTTTCTTTTGTGGCTAGTGATGGACAGCTAAATACGCTGTATAAAAACGCACTTTTTTTTGTTTACCCTTCCACGTATGAGGGGTTCGGCCTTCCAATTTTGGAAGCTTATAAAAATGAATGTCCTGTTTTATTAAGTAATGCAAGCTGTTTTCCTGAAATTGCGGGGGAGGCAGCCACCTATTTTGAAACCTTTTCTGTAGAATCTCTTGTAGAACAAATGGATTTGTTGTTAGAAAATTCTACTTATAGAAATCAACTGATACAGCTGGGAAAGGAAAAGATACAGGAGTATCCTATGGAGTCTTGTATTGATCGCACTGCGGCTGTCTATAAGATGCTGGCTTAGTTTTTTTGCAGTGCAACTTTTATAATCTATTTTAGAGAGTTCACATTGTGAAATTTCTCATCTAGTAGATCCAATATCCTTTCGTCATAGGTGCAGTCAAATTTTCGAGCAAAAAGTTTGTTGTCGCCTTGGCTAGTGAGTTCTGCAAAGTCATCCTGATTAAATATGACAGGTAGATTGTCGTAGTTTTCTCTTGTCCAGTTTACATAGGTAAGCATAGCCTGGTAGTTAATGCTGGAGTCATTTTTCTCTAGTAACTTAATGACTGTCTGAAAAAACAGTTCATCACAGCATTTAACGTATTTAAAGTAGCTGAATAGTGTTGTTCTGTTTTGTCTTACAAAATGTTGAATAGCCTCCAATATTTCATAGTTTAATGACCACCAGTTTGATCCCCCGTAGAGTGGGAATGGGATATGCCTTTTTTGTGAAATGTCCCGAAAAGTAGAGAAATTTATCTTCCCTTTTAGCAAGAGCTTAAATGCTTGTTTATAGCTTCTCGGTTTTAGTAGGATGAAGTCCGATTTCTGGCTCGAATAGTTTATTTTGTAAAAATCAGTTCTACTGCGGCGTTCGTTTTCTTCCCAGACCTTTTCTATTGGATCTAATTCTATAAAATTCTTTAATGCGTTTTCTGTATAAAAGTCCTCAATATAATTTGTCGATTTTATAGGATAATCTTCTCCGCTCAGCAAAACAAAACGACCTGATTGATGATCTGCTAATGCAGCGTCGATGAGGTTTAATGTTGCTTTCACCTGACTGAAGTCTCCCCAAATGCAATCTTCTCTTGATTCAATAAAAGACACACGGCTATCGTTTATTGCGGCTTTAAATTCCTGTATCGAAGATTTAAGGTCTACATGTACATAGAAAAACGAATGATTAGACTTTAGTCTTGCAATCAGTCGCTTGACCTGTTTAGGGTTTTTGTGTACCGCAAGTAGGTATATTATCTTGTTCATTGATCAGAAATGATGATTTAAAGATTGTAATTTGGGTGACCTGTTTTTTATTGGAATTTTTTAACACCAAGTTTTTTTAACCATTTGAAGCCTTTGGAAGACTGTATTTTGCGTAACGTCTCTGTGTCTTTTTTCTGATTTAAATATTGTTTGTAAAATAAGGGAAACTCTGATGTTAAGAAGTGCGTTCTTTCAACTCTAATTTGTTCTTGATTTTTGGGGTCAGAGCTCATTCCATTTGTGTCGAAAATAGAAATAATTTGGTTGATATGTTTTGTAGAAACGTTTCCTCTGAGTATACATGTCAAAAAGAAACTCCAATCAGAAATGATTTTGTAATCGGTGTTATAAAGTCCATATTGCTCAAATAAGGAGCGTTTAATAAATGTCGATGGATGAGCTAGTGAGGCTTCAAACAGAAATTCTACGGTAAGCTCTTCTGGACAGTGATACGGAGCAGTATGATCTGTATGATCGAATAGTAAATCCCCATATACAATGTCTGTTTTGGTCAGATTTGAAATTATGTCTTCCAAGGTTTTTTCGGAGTAGAATATATCTCCACTATTTAGGAATAATAAATATTCGCCACTCGCTATTTTAATGCCTTTGTTCATCGCGTCGTAAACTCCCGAATCTTTTTCAGAAATCCATTGATTTACACGTGTGTTCGATTCTACTAAGGATAAACTGCCATCATCAGATAATCCGTCTATTATTATATACTCAAAATCCTGAAAAGTTTGATTTTTAATGGATTCTATTGTTTTAGTTAAGCCTGATTTATTATTCAGATTGATAGTAATAATAGATAGTTGCATTGTCGTTTTTTCAAAAAAGTATATATAGATTTATTTAAACTTTATCCCTCTTGCTATTTTTTTATTCACAGCTTTTTTCTAGACTTTGATTATTTTGTTATTTTTCTCCAGAATCGTTTTGCATACTGTTTAATTGTATTCTTGAGTTGCGAGAAATTTGGGTTTTCAAATGATTTTTTGAGATTATTTATTTCGTCATCCATGCTTTTTAGAGTAAGCATATATCGTTCGTGCGTGGATGCCATAAAACTTCCGATATATTCTTCTTTAATATGTTCTATTAGATAGACATTTACTTTTTTAGTGTTCTCCATCATGAAAAAGCGATCTTTTGTCATGCTTTTTTCATGTGAACGGTAGTAGTTTAATGTTTGATCTTTCCATATTGTAGTTGGATTTTTTTCAAATGTTTTAATCCAAAACAACCAGTCTTCTTTAGCTTTTAATTCTGTCTTGAAACCGGAAGATGGGATAACGCTTCTTTTAAAAATTGCACAATGAATGGGAATTGAAAAATCAATGTCCCAATGCAGTAGTATTGAGGTATAGTCAAAATAGCTTTCTTTAAGATCACAAAAAGGGGGTAAGGTCTTTTTCCGATAGTACATTTGAAAATTTGACAACAAAATATCATGGGAAGATGTCTCAAGTTCATTTTTAAAGATCTCAAATTTATCGGTGTGAATGAAATCGTCACAATCTAGAAATTGGATATATTCTGCTTGAGCTTTTTGGAGACCATAGTTACGAGCTGAACTAAGACCTCCGTTCTCTTTTTCGTAGTATTTGAACCTTGGGTCTTTTACTCTCCATTTTTTTGCAACTATTGCCGTGTCGTCAGGCGATCCGTCATTAACAATGATACATTCCCAATTGGTATATTTTTGTGCGTATATAGACTCTAAGCAGGCATCTAAGTATTTTGCCTGAAGATAGCAAGGTATGATAATAGCTATTTTTGGTGTATCCATATTAAATTTGATTGTTTCCAGCTTACATTAAAGCTAATTTGCCCAATTCGTTCTGCTAGCGTCCATGTTCAAAGTACACAAGAGAATATGAATCCGCATAATTTATGGCAGTATGAGCTCCTTGATGTTCGTAGATTCTTACTTCTAAAATATAACGTAAGATTAGAAGATTATTTGTGTTTCTGAACGGAAAGTGATTTTCCTAAAATTGTTTATTTGACACAGTTGCTTAACGATTATACCTTCAAAAAACTAGTTTCTATTATTAAATATTTCATTATGTTTTTGTTTTCAAACATTGCTCCAAAAATAACTAATTAAAACGAGCTAGTATACACTTATATTTCTGACCGCTGATATTTGTTTGGGGAAGAAAACATCGGTTTGAGATGTGAATTTTTGTCTAAGAAGAAAAATTAGTGTCTCGATGAGAGTGTAATTAAGTAAATGAAACAGGGGAACTTTATCATCATGTTTTGAGATATGGTTATCGTGAGGTTCTACTATTGTTGCGGGCTAAATGCACCAAGTCTTAAAAAAAAAAAGTAATATTGTCTGGATATTATGAAGTAAAAAGTATAATCTATACCTATCAGGGACGAGTATAATACCCATTTTAGTACGTTTAAGTTAATTACATGTCAAAGAAGAAAATTTTACTAGCTGCACCTAATTCGTTTAATATATATCAGCCCATCGTTAAAAATCTTGAATTTTTGGGGTATGAGGTTACCCATATTGAAGACCATGGCTATGGGTTTAAGTATAGTTCTCTTGGGCAGCGTCTGCGTAGTTTTTTTAAAAAAGTAGTGTTTAATGACAAAGAGTACAAAACAAAGTTAAAGCTTAGATACAATTACACCAGACAATCTAAGATTATAGCAGATGCAGCCCCATTTGATATAGCGCTGGTTTTTCGAGCAGATTTTTTTGACAGAGAGCTGGTTAAGGAAATACAAGCAAGTGCAGAGCAAAGTATTAGTTTTCATTTTGATGGAGTAGGTCGTGATCCCGTAATATTGGATTACGTGCAGTACTTTGATCGTTTTTATGTGTTTGATAAAGAAGACCTAGTGAAATACCCATCCTATGGTTTGTTGTACTCTCCTAATTTTTATTTTGATTATCCTGAAAAGTCGAATCCGGAAACTGTTTATGACGTTTATTATGTAAGCAGTTTTCAGACGAGCCGGGTTGATCATCTACTAAGTTTGTACAAGCAATTAGTTGGGTATTATAGCAAAGTTAAGTTTGTTGTGATACCAGGAAGAGTGAACGAGAAAGATATTCCGGAGTTTATTCACCAGAATATGGAAATACAATCGCATCATGTTTCTTTTGAAGAGCAATTGGCTTATGTGAGAAATGCCAAAGTCATTATAGATCTTGTTCTTTCAGATCATAACGGATACTCTTTCCGAATAATAGAAGGGATTAAATATGGGAAGAAGGTTATAACAACCAATGCGACAGTTGTAGATGCTGATTTCTATCATCCAAATAATTTTTTTATTTGGACGCTCGAAACTGCAGATAAATTGACCGATTTTTTAGAAACTCCCTACCATCCGTTGCCTGCAGAAGTTCGTTCAAAATATGGTTTTTCAGCCTGGCTGGAGGCCAAGCTGTTAGACTAAGAGAACATTATGCATGCTCCTTATACGGAATTGTTATAGGCGCATATTCTCCAATGTCAAGTACATAGTTAATCCAGTTGGAAAAACCGTATTTGTTTTTAATTTCTTTAGGTATTTCTACAAAATCCGTTTTTAAGAAATCAATAATATCATTTTCGTTTTCGGTATCCCAGATGAAAATATTATTAGGGTGGTAAAAATCGTAGTCACGTACTCCCTTATTTGTGGTAATTAGTTTCTTGTTATAGTTTAAAGCTTCGAAAACTCTAAATGAAAGACCGGCATGTACTGGTGCATGTATATCAATTAGTAAGGATGCCTGCTCTACGCGTTTTAGGTTTTCTTGATAAGTCAAGGGCCTTCCGATTTCTAACCCAGCATCTAATAGATTCTGATGTTGTTTGGCTTCATTTGTGATAAAGTATAATTGTCGTTCTAAGTCTGTGATAATAAATACTTTATTCAGTTTTTTCATCAGTTCAACTCTATAGTCATCGTAACTAGCAATAAAATAAACTAATTTTTTATTAATGAAATCTATCTTTTTGGGGATAAAAAAATTTGTCAGCGGTAATAGCCCTTTTTTATATTTTAAGTCCTTTGCATCAAAAACAAAAAAGCGATCAAAGAGATTGATATATTCAAAAATATATGGGAAGCGCTGTAAACCATCCCATTGATATCCGACCATTTTGTCCACTTTATTTTTTATCTCGGAGACAAATTCAAAAGGGAATAAATCTGGACGAATAATGAAAGCGTATGTAGCGTTTGGGACAGATTCTCGTTTACCTAACAGCAGTTTCTTACGCTCCGACATTTTTAATTTACGTTTGTATGAATAATCTCGGAATACAACTTTTCTAAATGTATTCTGCAACCGTTCATAAATGTTTTTGTATCGATAACGCGAGTCTGCAACCGGATAATCGTAGACAATAAAACCTTCCTGTTGGAGTGCTTGTTTTATAACGTCAGAGAAACCAAAGTCGGATGGGGCACAGAAAATAATTGTCTTAGGATCTTTAACCATGTATAAAATAATATTAGCTAGTAGGGGTGTTCAAACGAAAATGCCGCAGACGAATACGTGTATTCATTTTTTTAACAAAACTTATAGAACAAAGTTATCAAAAACTGTACTTAGTTTATTATTAATTGTAATTTTACGGTCAATATAAATATGAAGATAGGTTTAGTTATATCCACATACAATCGTGCTGATGCTTTGGAGGTGTGTTTAAAAAGCGTTTTGAACCAGGTGGTGCCGCCCGATGAAATTTTAATTGCAGATGATGGTTCTGGAACGGAAACAAGACAGCTGATTGAAAACTATAAACAGCTGTTTAATGTGCCTTTGATTCATATTTGGCATGAAGATAACGGTTTTGAATTGGCTAAGGTCAGGAACAAAGCTATAGCCTGTTCTACTTCCGATTATATCGTACAAATTGACGGTGACTTGATTTTACATAAATACTTTATTAAAGATCATCGGGCTTTTGCTAGACCCAATTCTTTCGTCCGTGCAAGTCGTATATACTTAGACGAAGAATTAACAAACCAAAAATTAGAGGATAGAAGTATAGCGGTCAATCGTTTTAAAAGTAAGTTGTCCAATTTCTTCAGCGCCTTTAGAGTACCTGTTTTACAGGGACTCTTAGCAACCAACTATAAAGTTAAAGGAGACGAGTTATGGGAGATTCATGGTTGTAATATGGCATTTTGGAGACAAGACGCGATAGCTGTCAATGGTTATAACGAAGATTTTAAAGGGTGGGGACCGGAAGATAAAGAATTTGTTGCACGATTATTGAACAAAGGTGTTCAAAAGCGATTCTTAAAATTCGGAGGTATCGTATTTCATCTATGGCACGCAGTTAATGCTAAAGAAAACCTAGATGCTAATAATGTTATATTTAAGACTACGAAGGAATCCAAACTAACCTATTGTAAAAATGGGATAGATAAATACTTAGTATAGCGCATGAACACTGACTTAATTATTACAACATATAATAGGCCGGATGCTTTAGAAGCCGTTCTTGTATCAGTAATGAATCAGACAGTATTACCTTGTCAGGTGATTGTTGCAGATGATGGGTCTGGTTCCGAAACTAGAACACTAATCACTCGTTATCAAATGATTTTTCCTATTCCGTTAGTCCATTCTTGGAGACCGGATGATGGATTTAGGGCTGCTGAAGCAAGAAACAGGGCGCTTTCCAAGGTGATTTCTAAATATGTTATTCTTATTGATGGTGATATGGTCCTTCATCGGTCTTTCATCAGTGACCATTTGAGGCATGCCGAAAAGGGACGTTTTCTACAGGGGGGACGGGTGATGATGACAGAAGAGATGACCAAGTTGGTTTTGGCAGAACCCTCCCAAGAGTTCTCTCCCAAATTGATATCTTCGGGATTAGAGAGCCGTCTGGAAAAAAGATTGACGGCCTTTAGATCTAGAGTTTTAGCGTATTTCTTTAGTAAAGAGTTGAAAAATAAAGATAAGGTACGTTCGTGTAACATGTCTTTTTTCTTTGACGATGCACGGAAAGTGAATGGCTTTAATAATGATTTTGTAGGCTGGGGCAGAGAGGATAGTGAGTTTGTAGAGCGGTTGTCAAATTCCGGAGTTAGGGGTAAGCTGTTGCGGTTTGTTGCTATCGCCTATCACCTTTACCATTTTGAGGCAACAAGAGATGCATTACCTATCAATGATGCGATATTAAATAAGACAAAGGCCAATAAGCTTATATATTGTAAGAATGGGCTATCTGAATTTTTGTGTTTACTGAGCATGTGTTTGGTCAATTTTGTTTTAAACATTGCCGTGTAGTTGCATTTTCTACGCCTTGCCTTTTGTTATGATCGATTTTGCTTACCCAGAAAACCCGGATTTCAAGACAGCAAGAGTATTTGTTTCTTTTTGCCACCAATAATTGTTTTTTCATTATGAATTGGAAGCGTGTTTTACTAAAAAACAAGAACAATAAGCTTTTATACTATGTAAAAGCAATATCCCGATGGAAGGTGCCCTCTGTGTTCTATCGGAGCAAGCTGGTATCAAGGTTAGGCGAAAGACTTTCCGTTGCGCCAGACGCGATACAGTTCAGGGTCGATTATTACAACCGTCTTGATAAGAAAACAGTCTTATCCAACGAAGCCATAGCTATCAAGGACTATAAGTTACCCAAGAAAATAAGGGTGTATTTTTTCGACAGTATCTGTTATTTAAAGTACTTTAATCCCCATTTTAGATTCAGGATTTTACCAGGAGACGTTACCCATATTCCAGAGGAACCTTGTATCGTCAAAAGTAGACCTATAGTTGGGGATAATGCTAACTCGGTTATTCTAAAGCTGGATAAGAGTAGACACTTCAATTTCATTAAAGATGAGGTAGCTTTTAGTGATAAGAAAGACTTGCTTGTGGGTAGATCAGGTTTTAATCAACCCCATAGGGCACGTTTTTATACCTTATACAAGGAACATCCATTATGTGATTTAAAAAAGGCAACCCGAAAATCGGATGCCGGCTTTTTATCCATTGCGGCACATTTGAACTATAAATTCGTTCTCGCTTTGGAGGGGAACGACGTCGCTACGAATTTGAAATGGATTATGTCCTCCAATTCTATTGCCGTCATGCCACGCCCGACCTATGAAACCTGGTATATGGAAGGCACATTAATTCCCGATTACCATTACATCTGTATCGCAGATGATTTTTCTGATTTGGAAGAAAAACTAACCTACTATATTGAGCATCCTGAAGCAGCTGAAGAGATCGTGAAGAATGCCCACCAGTATATTGAGCAGTTTAAAGATGAGAAAGTAGAGCGTCAGATATCCTTACGTGTTTTAGACAAATACTTTCAACTAACAAACAATTAGACTAGGTCAGAATATAAGCTATTCCAGTTTTTTGCAATCTTGTCATCATTGAATTGTTGTGCAAAGGCGAGCCCTTTAACCACCATTTCATCCCGCATATTAGAGTTGCTAAGTATCGATGATATTGCATATTGGATTTCTCCTATATCTTGAGGGTTGATATAGTACGAAAATGGGCCTCCAGCTTCTGGGAATACCCCCGAGTTTGTAGTGACTACTGGAGTTCCCGAGTAGAGAGCTTCTATAATCGGAATCCCAAAACCTTCGTATAGCGAAGGGTAAACAAAAACATCCGCCATTGCATAAATGACCGAAAGCTCCTCCATTGTGAATCCCTGCATTAGAAAAATCCTGTTTTCGAGGCCTTTTTCTGCAACATAAGCTTTGATCTGTTTTGCATATTCCGTTGTCTTTCCAATAATTATCAACGGGATATCTAAATTTTCTACCGCTTTAACAATCTGAAAGGCGTTTTTACGGGGTTCTATCGAACCTACATTCAATATAAAGTGGTTCGGGAGATTATACTTTTTGCGGAGATTTTCTTTTTGTGCTTCTGTCTTTATTGTTTTAAACGCAGGATGACATCCTTGATAGATTACCTCGATTCTTTCAGCCGGGATACCATAAAACTCTATGATATCACGCTTCGTCTGTTCACTTATTGCTACGACCTTATCGGCATTATTGACCGCATATTTGAATTTTTTGTTATAGATGTATCGGTCGATACCTTTATAAAGCTTAGGGTATTTCAAAAAAATCAAGTCGTGCATTGTCACAACCGATTTGATATGGTTCTCTTTTAGACCCATTGGGATTTCACCGGAAAGCCCATGAAATATATCAATATTATCCCGCTTGAGATCTTTAACAATGCCACTATTTCTCCAGAGGCTTGAAAAGATGTTGTTCAATCTCCCTTCCGGCAGTTTGGTTGTCTTTCTGAATTCTTCTGAATCCAACCATGCTCCACGAAGCTTTGGCGTGTATTTGATATAATCGTTTTCGGGGTAGTAATGCTCGAGGATGCGCACCAAGTCCCGGCTATAGTTGCCTAAGCCTGTTTGGTTCAAAAAATAACGTTTGGCATCAAATCCTATTCGCATATATTGTTGATATGGTCTATTATCATCTGCGAAGATACTAAATCTATGGCTTCGATACCGTCACAATCACAAGGTTTGTTACCATAGACAGAACTCGGGCGGTTGGCGTGTTCCACCTGTATCACATCCTTATATTGTTGTCCATATCCCAAAAAACCGGCAAATGGGTGTGTAGCCCCCCAGATGGATATACATCGTGTGCCTACCAATGAGGCCATATGCATACCAGAACTGTCCATGCTCATCATCAGATCTAGATTGGCGATGATGTCGAGTTCCTGACTTACACTGAATTGGCCAATAAGGCTTTTTACGCTGGTATATTCCTTGGCCCATTTTTCTGCTATTGCCTTTTCTTGGGCACCTCCTCCAAAAATATAGACGGCGTAGTCGAGCTGGGATAGTCTAGCGATCACTTCGTTCATTTTAGAGAGTGGTAATACCTTAAAGCTATGTTGTGCAAATGGGGCGATTCCAATGCTCTTTTTTACCTTAGAGAAGTCGGCAGATAGTTCTTTTGGAAGTAATCTCTCTGTCTCTTTTAATGTATGGCCTAGGTGAGTTTTAAAACCGAGCGTACGGAATACATCTGCATAACGCTCCGTCGTTAGTTTCAACTGACGTTTTACCTTATTATTGGGGCGGGTTAATGCTTTCTTTTCTGCGCGGCCCTTGTCCAGCGTGCGTATTGTCGTTCCGGATAGACGGAATAGACTTCCTAATATCCGTGACCTAATATTATTATGTAAGTCGGCTACAAAGTCTGGTTTATATTTTTTTAATTCCGTGAATAGCTTAAATAGTCCAATAATTCCCCGGTGTTTTCCGGTGGGGTCCATTGGATGAAATATCAATCTGGGAATATGTTCGAAAAATGCGGCAAATAGCTTTCTGGACACCATAATGATTTCGGTGTCCGTATGCTGTTGCTGGAATTCGGAGAGTACTGAAGCGACCATAGCCACATCACCCATCGCAGAAAAACGAGTAACTATAATACGCTTCATCTAAGTTTTATTTCTGAGCTCCGTAAAGAACCGGATTTAATGAAGGGTCATTGTACATTTTCATTTGCTTGTATGCCTTCATGTATTTTTGGCCCGACGCTACATCTTCCAGTAGCTCATCGATGCTTTTTGACAAGTCTTTACGCTGTTCCAATAGGATGTCCAGCTTTTGCTGACAGGTGTCGATATGGTTTTTGTCGACGTCTGTACGCAATGTTTCCTGCTCCATATGGTAGATTTTCAAGGCCAATATCGAGAGCCTATCAATTGCCCAAGCCGGACTTTCGGTATTGATGCGTGCATCGGCCACGGGTGTTACATCCGCGTATTTCGCTAGGTAGTAGCTATCTATATATTCAACCGTATCTGTACGTACTTGATTTTGCTTATCAATCCGTCGTTTCCAATACAGTCCGTCTTTAGGGTCGATATCTGGATTTCGTACGACATCTTCCATATGCCATTGGGCGGTATCTATCCAACATTTCAAATACAGCAGGTGTTCCAAAGAACTCCCTTCGTATGGATTTTCAATCGGATGGTCAATCTCATCCTGAACGTGATAATCATCGATTACACGTTGGAAAATAGCATTTGCAGTTGCACTAATCATATTACAAACTTAGATAAAATGGTTTATATTCACCAATTAGGTACATAAATTATATTACGCTGTGTCTTTTTTTAGTCGGGTAGTCCAGTCTCTGGTCTACGATACTTTTATCAAGAGAATAACCCCGACAATAAGTTGGGGAATAGACCATAAAGAAGCATCGCTATTCCGCATCCTACGGCTATAAAATAGGCTACGGAATTTATCGGTAGAGCCTGTTCAGTTGATTCTCCCTTCCGCAAAAAGGCAAATAGAGGGATCTTGAAATAGTAGAACAGTGATATCACCGAAGTGAGTGCCCCTGTTATTAAGAGTAGGAGAATTGGGATATCTTTGGTGTGCTGATAGAGGTCGAAGGTCGCTGTAAAAACCAAAAGCTTACCGATAAAGCCTGCTGTCGGGGGGAGACCTATTAGTGCGATACCGAGTAGTGTGAAAACGGTAAACAACAAAGGATTGCTTTTCCCAAGCCCGCTATAGGCGGCTAGCTCTGTTGAGCCAATGTTTTTCTCTAAAAACTGTATAGTGGCAAATACCCCAATAGTCATTATGGCGTAGACTGTCACGTAAAAGAGTAGCGTGGTATAATCTGCGCTGGCACTACTGATGATAGCCATCAGGAGGAATCCTGTGTGTCCAATCGAGGAATAGGCCATCATGCGCTTGGCATCCGATTGGCGGAGAGCGATTAGATTACCCACCAGCATAGTCACGATGCCGACTACCGTAGTGAAAAGCATAGTCAGTTCGCTGAAATAAAATAAGGTCGATGTCCAGGATTCGAATAGACGTTGGAATAATATCAGTGCTGCCACTTTCGGGACTGTCGAAAGAAAGGTCGTAATAGGTGTTGGTGCGCCCTGATAGACATCTGGTGTCCACAGGTGAAAAGGAACAAAGCCCAGTTTAAAACCAATCCCTACGAAGACAAATAAAATCGCAATACTGCTCATCACCTTTGGTGCGGCTATAAGTCCTTGAATATGGGCAATGCTGATGAAATCAAGATTTCCCGTGAAACCATAAATTAGCGAAAGCCCATAAAGCATGACTGCGGCACATACCGAGCCGAACAATACATACTTCATCGTCGCTTCGGATTGTATTTTAGCTGTTTCTGTGCCTTTTTTGTTTTCTGAAAAATAACCTACTAAAATGTAGGAGCTTATCGAAAGCGTCTCTATCGCGATAAATACCATGAGCCAGTTTGTGCTGATCGTCAATAGATTCATGCCTACTGTTGCGGCCAATAGGATGCTATAGATTTCCCCGAGATTTTTTATACCATTATCTTTGGCATATTGCTGGATTAAAAACAGAATAGGTAATAGCAGCCCCAGGATAATCAAGCGTGCATAGACCGAGAGCGCATCTATCTGTAGCATGCCAAAGAAGCCAGTCTGTGTTTGGCCTAACTGCGCATGCACATAATAGGCTGAAAGCACAATTCCCACTAAGGCAAAACTTAAAGAACCCTGTTTCCACCGCTGGTCGATAAACAAGCTTGAGAATATGCTTCCGATAAAAGCCGTTATCAAGATAAGCTCCGGCTTGAATACCGGTATAGAGACCATGATGTGGTCCAATAGTGTGCTAATCTGTGTTGTCAATCCTTCCATGTTTATTAAAAGTAGGGCGACAATAAAGAAACTAGATTCAGCACACTGCTGTTTACCGTATCAAATACCAACGAGGGCATGACACCCAGCAATAGGGCCAATGCCAGTGTCGGGAATAAAACAATCCGTTCTCTTATCGTTACATCCTTCAGTGCAGTAAGCCATTCTTCACCACCTTTCACCCGCGTCTGTCCAAAGAACATCCGTTGTAGCGTCCATAAAAAATAGACTGCACTAAGCAATATGCCTAAAGAGCCAGCGATTGCCATCCAGCGTGGGATACCTGTTCCTACACTTTCAGCATTAAACGTACCTATGATTACAAAGGCTTCCCCAATAAATGCGGAAAATCCGGGCAAGCCTAGCGAAGCAAAGAAAGCGACAGCTACAAAGCCCGTGTAAGCAGGCATTAGGCTCGCAAGTCCCCTAAAATTATAAATATAACGGTCGTGAACACGGTCATAAATCACCCCTACCAAAAAGAATAGTGCTGCAGATAGGAATCCGTGGCTTATCATTTGAAATACAGCGCCAGCCACACCTTCGGCAGTCATAGAGGCGAGCCCCAGCAGGACAAAGCCCATATGGGATACAGAAGAATAAGCTATCAAGCGTTTTAAATCTGTTTGTGCCAAGGCATTTAATGCGCCATATAAAATGGAGATAATCCCGATGAGGCCTAGCCACCAATTGGCATCGACCGCCGCGTCCGGAAAGATACTATAACATACCCTGATGATGCCATATCTTCCGATTTTTAACAATATCCCTGCAAGGATAATAGATACCGGGGTCGGCGCTTCGACGTGTGCATCGGGTAGCCAGGTATGTAGTGGTACAATAGGGATTTTGATGGCAAATGCGATAAATAAGACTATAAAGCCAATCATACGTGCCGGAATTCCCAATACCTCATTGTAATTATTTAAGTAGGCAAAGAATGACCTATCGACATAGTTGTCGGGGTTCATCATGTGCAACATGTTGAACGTATGGGCTCCAGTGTCCGGATTGATGACCGAAAAGTAGAGACCTACAATAATCAGAAGCATGAATACGGAGCCGAATAACGTATAGATGAAGAACTTAATAGCCG
>JAITLW010000429.1 GCA_031277715.1 Sphingobacterium sp.
TAAGCCACTAAAGGATCCTTTAGTGGCTTAATTTTTTAGCATTATAGGTCGTACGGTCTATAGCATACCAATGATGTGGTACTCCGTCGAGGTCAAAAGTTTCGACATAGTGGAGTCCAACTTTCTTCAGTATTTTATTAGAACCATCATTCTCGCAGTCTGCCATAGCATAGACCTGTTCCACGTCCAACGTGTCAAAAGCGTATTCTAGAGATGCCAAAGCCGCTTCTGTTGCGATTCCTTTGCCCCAATATCTTTTAACTAATCTATAACCAAGGTCGTAATAGTGGTTATGATTGTTGGTCTCTTCGGTAACGAATTTCAACCCTGCCCAACCCATAAAGTCGTTATTGGCTTTGTCAATAATGGCCCACCTACCGATGCCGTTATCAATATACTGCTGTCTGATAAAATTGATGACTTCAACGATTTGTTCTTTGCTTTTTACGGGAGTATTTCCAAGATAACGATGCACCTCAGGGTCCGAATCTAACTCAAAAAATCCCTCTATATCTGTAGGTAACATTTCTCTCAAGATTAAGCGCTCCGTTTCAACGTATATTTTCATGTTTCCTCTTTTTGCAAATCTACATAAAAATGAGTAGTAATTTCGTAGCCGCTGTTAGCGGAGGAAATCAGTATACCAATGTCCGGATGATTTTATAATCCGTTGCTGTGTTTTAAAGTCGACGTGAACCAGTCCAAATCGAGGATGGTAGCCCTCAGCCCATTCAAAGTTATCCAGAAAGGTCCAGACAAAATAACCTTTTACATTTACGCCTTCACTTTTGGCTCGGAATACCTGTTCGATGACCTCGCGTATGTATTTTACCCGTTTAGGGTCATCGACGGTGCCGTCCGTTACCAAATCATCAAAGGCGGCTCCATTTTCAGTGATAATAAGGGGAGGTATATTCGGATAAGCGTCAAATTTTTTGAGGATATGAAACATCGATTCGGGGTATACTTCCCAATTCATAGCTGTCTGTTCCACTTTGCGCTTTTTGGCACTTACAATCTTAGCCTGCAAAAAAGGTACAAAAAAAGAATGGCGTATGATTTCACGAGTATAGTTCTGTACGCCGATGAAATCCATGTCAAACTTTAAGTCGACTTCGTCATTTTGCTTCATATAACGCTCTATTTTACGGAGTACTTTAATCTCTTTTGTGG
Organism: Sphingobacterium sp.; assembly: GCA_031277715.1. GTDB lineage: Bacteria > Bacteroidota > Bacteroidia > Sphingobacteriales > Sphingobacteriaceae > Sphingobacterium. The sequence continues at coordinate 1,174 of JAITLW010000429.1, forward strand.
GGTATCCCATCCCCAAAAGAGGCTCGATAAATAGGCGGTTCAATAGTACATCTGCTTTTTGGGCGGCAATGAGGTCTCTTTCTTTGGAGGTAAAAGGCTCAACGTGCGAACAGGAAAAGGTCGTACCCACATTGCTTTCCGGTTGTAGTGACTTGATAATTCGTCCCCCATGAGCCTGCGCAAGAGCCGCATGATGAGCAGCGGCCAAGAAGTTGTCCAGTCCCTTTTTTCCGGGAGCATGTACACCGAAAAAATAACCTGCAGCAGTGAATACAGTAGGCTCATTGATGACAATCCAGTTCTTTACGCGGTCGCCAAAATATTGGATACAGATCTCAACATATTGCCCAAACCAATCTTTAACATCCCGATTGGTCCAACCTCCCTTTTTCTCAAGTGCATGTGGTAAATCCCAATGATAGAGGGTGATCCAAGGAGTAATACCCATCGACAGGGATAAGTCAATGAGACGGTTATAGAAATCTATTCCAGCAAGGTTGACTTCGCCCATGCCATCAGGTTGTATGCGACTCCAGGAGATTGAAAAACGATAGTTCGGAATATGCATCGCCTGCATCAACTTCAAATCGTCTTCATAGCGATTGTAAAAGTCACAAGCGATATCTCCATTTTGGTTTTTCGCAATTTTGTTTCTCCGCTGTACAAAAATATCCCATATAGAAGGCCCTTTGCCATCATGCTGATGGGCACCCTCTATTTGATAAGCCGCCGTCGATACTCCCCAGCTAAAATCTTTGCCAAAGGACTCTTTAGTAATTCGCATTTATTCTATTGTTCCGATTAGTTCTTATGGGTTCTAAGAGGAGAATAGAAGGAGCTAAACTGTACCAAAAAGAGACGGGAAAACATGTTTTGAAAGAAATAAATAACCTTTTTCATAACCACAGATGTTGATATACAATTTGTTATACGTTAAAATAACGATTTTTTTGTGAATTGTATATTAAGCCCGTGTTAATTCATCTATAATATTTCTATGCCCAACTTGGTGAAGGGTTTGGTAGGTGGGGCGGATTTGTCTTTTTCAGTGATCAAGATATCCAGTTCTTTGGTTTCTCTTATGAAGTAAGTCGATTCACTATTAACCTTATCCCAGGTGCATAGTCCCACAGTCTTGACACTATGTTGCATCATGGCTAGCTTTAGCTCGGCATCTTCTAGATCCTTGCAGGATAAGCTACTGGTCGATATGCTACATATACCGAAAAAATAGATGTCAACCTTAAATTTGGAGATTCCTTTCAGTGTTTCATTGCCAAACGTGGCAAAGGACATTTTATTCAATCGTCCGCCCAGAAATATAACCTCCGCTAGCGGGTGGTCTTCCAAGGCGTTGGCGACTGGAAAGCTGTTTGTAATAATCGTGACATTCAGATCTGCCGGCAAGATTTTAGCCAGTTCAAGGACAGATGTTCCTCCATCGAAAAATAAAACCTGTTTATTTTTAATGAGAGTCAGCGCTTTTTTTGCAATCACTTTCTTTTGTTCAATATCAGTGTGCTCTCGCTCACGATAATGATGCGGGATACGCGATACACTGACAGCTCCTCCACGTACAGCTTTTAGAAGGCCCCGACTGTCCAATTCACGGATGTCACGGCGAATGGTATCTTCCGAAACAGCTAACTTCTTGCAAAGTAACTGAAAGGACGACGAACCATTGGTGCTCGTTTCTTCCAAAATGATGTTGTGGCGGTCTTCTTTTAGCATAAAGGCAAAGATAATAAAAAAGCTTAAATTCTATATTTTGCAATATTTTGCAAAATATTGCTTTTTATTGCGATTGTTTGCTACATTTGATTAAAATTAAAAAATATGCAAAGAAGAAAATCAATAGCATTAGATATGGACGGAGTTTTGGCCAATAATCTGGTACACTACCTCCATTACTATTTCGAAGAGACAGGGGTGCAGGTTAAAGAAGATGAGGTCTTAGGTCTACCAGAAGGAGGGTGTTTGCCAGACAAGGGGGCTGTAAGAAGATACCTGGAATCGCCTAATTTTTTTAGAACACTACCTGTATCGCCCAATGCGCAGGAGGTAGTCAAAGACTTACAACAGCAATATGATGTCTTCGTGGTTTCTGCAGCGATGGAGTTCCCATGGAGCCTTCGTGAGAAAAGAGATTGGCTGGCCGAGTATTTTCCGTTTATCCCTTGGCAAAATATTGTTTTCTGTGGCGATAAACATATCATTAAGACAGATTATCTTTTGGATGATCACGTCAAAAATCTAATTACATTCTCTGGTACTCCCTTGTTGTTTAATACGTTTCATAATGTTGATGAGAACCGATTCGAACGACTACAGGATTGGCGGGATGTGCATCGTTATTTCCTAGGATAGTTTTCCTGCTTATCTGAAAAATAGCACATAATGCCCAATAATATGCTGGTTACTGCGTATATTTAATAACCTATTTTTGTACACTTAGATAATAACTAAAACGGTTGTTAGGTATGAAAGAAAATGAGATTAAAGAACTACGTGACGAGCAGGACTTCAAAGATTTCTATCTGAAGGAATCTCCATCGACCTTTTGTGAGGAGTGTAATGCTATTTCCTATAATTATGGAAGTGGATTTTTGGAAATAGCAAAGCTTGAAGAATTAAAGAAGCAACAGAAGGAGATCGGGGGGAAGAAAAACCGACGCAAGTTTTATAGTATCGTGCTACTCATTGAGGGTGAGATAGAAGAGACTATTGGGCATCAAAAGTACCTTTTTCAAGCAGGATCTATGTTTTTTATCGCCGAAAATCAATTGCATGCTACCGAAAGATGGAGCGATGATGTGCGGGGTATATACTGTATGTTTGATGCTGATTATTTTCTGCTCTGTATCAAACATCAGATTAAACTAAATCAATTTCCATTTTTTCAACTGAACAAAGAACCTTATATCGAGCTTTCCGAGCGTGAAGTTGGGATGATGGAACATCTTTTTTGGAAGTTGAATAGCGAAAAATGCCAAAAGACTTCTTTTAATGATGATCTGTTGACCCGTATGTTTTTGAATGTGATCCTGTTGGAGGCCGAACGTATCTATAACCGGAAAAACAGTAAAGAAAAATTTTCATTATCCCGCAAAGATCAACTCGCAGCCCAGTTTCAGCTTCTAGTGAATGAACATTTCATAGAAAAGAGACTGGTCAGTGATTATGCCGAACTGTTACACGTCCATCCTAATTATCTAAATGATGTAGTTAAAGAAGCTACAGGCTTCCCAGCAAGTCATTTTATACAAAATCAAATGATACAGGAGGCCAAGTCACGTCTTTTGCAGACCAGTGATACCGTTTCAATGATCGCATTGGCATTGAATTTTACCGAATATTCCTATTTTGGACGCTTTTTTAAAAAGCATACCGGTATGACCCCGCTTTCTTTTCGCAAAAAACACAAGCATTAGCGATAAAGTATCTCCACCCACAGGAATGGAGATACTTTATTAAAAGTCTTCTATTGCTAAATCTATATTTATGGCAGCACCCGCTGTAGAACCTGTAGCCACAGCTACCGGAATAGAGCGGAAAGATGAATTATCTCCACAGGCATAGATCCCTTTTAAAGACGTTTGTTGGTTTGGGTCTGTTTTTAAGAGTCCCTGCGCTGTCAGTTCGCATCCTAGATGCACCGGCACTTTACAGTGTTGCTCAAATAGGGGGCGATTATAAAGTGCGTCCAAATGGACGGTGCGACCATTTTCGAGTTGCACAGCTTCTAGCCAACCATCTTTGTGCTGTAGTTTCTTAACTGTACTTTCTATTATTTCAATACCGTTGCGACCTAGTGCGTCTCGTTGCACTTTCTCCAGTTTGCTACTATCTTGGGTGAAAATCTGTAAGCTAGCACCATAGTTTTTAACCAATAGAGCATAGTGAAAAGCGGTATTGCCATCGCCCATTATCCCGATTTTCTTACCTTTAAACTCATACCCATGACAATAAGGACAATGGAGTATCGATTTGCCCCAACACGCACTGTAACCATCTAAGTCAGGCATAATATCTTTTAGTCCTGTAGCGAAGAGAATTCTTCTCCCTCTCACTTTTTTACCATTGGCGGTTTCTATGATGGTTTCATTACCTTTTAACTCCGCATGGGTTACTTGGTCATCTAGCCAAGAAATACTAGGATACTTTAAAATATCCTGTTTCGCTATATGGGCTATCTCCTGAGGTACCTTTCCGTCTTGCGTCAGGAAATTATGGGAGTGGGGGGCGGGCGTGTTACAAGGGGTCCCGCTATCTATGACCAATACTTTACGGAGGGAGCGACCCAATGCTAAAGCGGCAGACAGACCGGAGTAACTGCCTCCCACTATGATGACATCAAATAATGGGGCGTCTACATATTCTGGATTTGCCTCAAACGCCAGCAATGAGTTTGCAAGTGCAATTCCAGAGAGTGTGTATGCGGTCTTTTGTATGAAACTCCTTCGATTAATAGAATTTATCATAGCTATTTATAAGGTAATATTCTCTAGGCAGGTGATCCCATTTTTAGTTATTATGGTAGCGATAGTGCTTTCCGGTTCCAAACAAAAAATCCCATTGTTTTCCAATCTAGAAGATAGATACCGCTCTACATCTAGAGCAGCCATACAGCCTGATCCTGCTGCGGTGATTGCTTGACGGTATTCACTATCCTGTACATCTCCACAGGCAAAAACACCAGGGATTCCCGTTTTTGAAGATCCTTTTACGGTTTTGATATAACCCCGTTCATCTAGGGTCAGGTGATCTTTAAATAAAGAGGTATTCGGATGGTGACCGATAGCTACAAATACACCTTCTACAGGCAGTACCTTCTCCTCCTCGTTTGGGATGGATGTCTTGAGGACTACAGCTTCAACTTTCTTGCCGTCGCCTAGTATATCTTTCAATTCAGTGTTGAAGTGTACACTGATTTGTGGAAACTGTTGAAGGCGGTTTTGAAGAATCTGGGATGCACGAAAGGTGTCTTTTCGTACCAATAGATGTATTTCTTTAGCAAACTTAGCCAAGAAGAATGCTTCCTCTAGCGCGGTATCGCCACCACCAACGACAACTACTGATTTATCCTTATAAAAGAATCCATCGCAGGTTGCGCAGCCCGACACACCTGTGCCAAAATAGCGGGACTCGTTCTCTAAACCCAGCCACTTGGCTGAGGCTCCTGTGGCAATGATGATAGAATCAGCCAGGGTGATGTCTCCAGTATGTCCAATTAATCGAAATGGACGATCCGAAAAATCAACCTCAATTATGTCATCCTGAATGATTTCTGTCCCAAATCGAAGAGATTGCTGACGCAGGTCTTCCATCAATTGTGGACCGAATATTCCGGCAGGATAACCAGGGAAGTTGTCGACTTCGGTAGTCTGCATCAGTTGGCCTCCCATTTGTAATCCGGTAAATAGAACAGGATCCAGTGCTGCTCGTGAGGCATAGATTGCCGCTGTGTACCCTGCAGGACCAGAACCAATTATTGCACATTTTGTTTCACGTACCATAACTATAAAATATTTTCAATCTTACTCAAGATTTCTTTTTCTGTTGCTAGACCGGTATGGCGCCAGCTTATTTTTCCGTTTTTATCCAATAGAATCATTGTAGGTACACCGCGGATACTGAATTCCTCCGCTATTTCACTTTGGGTATCTACGTCAATTCGCATAAAATCGACACCCTCAGATTGATGAACCTTAATTTTATCAACTATAGGATTTAGCATTCTACAGGGGCCACACCAGATCGCTGTAAATTGCATGAAGATTGGTTTGTTGTGATTTTTATCTAAAAAACTCATAATATGTTTTATTTTATATATGCTCTAATAATAAATAACTAGCGTAGCGATAGCAGAATTTCCTCTAGTTCACTGGCACGCATTAGTCCAGTGTAGCGCCACACTTCTTGGTTATTTTTTAAGACCACTACGGTAGGGACAGATCGAATAGTGTATTTTAAAGATAATGCGGCCTCTTCGTCTACATTATATTGCAATACCTCAAGAAACGGATACCCTTTACTTTTTATAGATTCGATTATAGGCATCATCATTTGACAAGGCTGACACCAGTCTGCATAAAACTGCAGCAACTTTAAACTGTTGTTTTCTTTTTCCATTGTTTTTTAATTATACAGTACAAAATTAGGTTGCTTCCCACTGCAGGGATAATACATTTGCGAGCAAAAATGGCACATATCAAATGTGCAACTGTTTGTTACATAGTGTGCTTTGATATGTCCCTTTTTTTCTATGTTTTGTGTTGCGATCGAGGTTTATATCCTATTTAACTTTGTGCTGTTAGATTTATTCAGATAGATATGATTACAATAATTTATGCACTTATACTAGGTGCCGGCGCAACTGTGATAATGGACATTTTTGCGTTGGTCATAAAAAAGCTATGGCAAATTCCATCCCTAGACTATGCTTTGCTGGGAAGATGGTTAGGACATATTACGAAAGGGACATTCAGTCATGATTCTATTATAAAAGCAGAACCATTTTGGAGAGAGAGACAGATCGGATGGTTAGCTCATTATTCCATAGGAATTGCATTTGCCTATTTATTACTCTTGATATGGGG
>JAITLW010000026.1 GCA_031277715.1 Sphingobacterium sp.
ATTGAAGTCGTACATACCATCAATAACCTCTGCCTGTAGCTTTTCCTGTGCATTTGTCAAATTGTAACTGGTCAAGTCTGGCAATTCTATATTTGTACTTGCATTGTATGTAATTATAGGCTTAGAACCAGTCATCTTTATGGTTTCAATTACAATGACTCCATTGGCAGCCTTGGAACCGTAGATTGCTTTCGACGCCGCATCTTTCAAAATAGTGACACTCTCGATCCTATTTATATCCAAATCAAAAATACGCTCTACAGAGGCTTCGAATCCATCTAGAATAAACAATGGCTGTGATGGATCTTTTAAATAATTTCCTTTTAGACCTCCTCCCAAGTCACCTGTCACGGGTAAACTACCATTACCCCTAATTTGTAATTCTGGAAGAGCATTGGGATTGGAACCCATATTAAAATTATCCAAGAACATGCTTGGAGAAATGTTTTTTAAGGATTGGAAGACATTTGTACTTCCCATGCGCTTGAGATCCTCCTTCTTGATGGTCATCGCAGATCCGGTGAAGCTTTCAGCCTTTCGTTCATAAATACCTGTAACAACAACGTCCTCTAAGGCCTCTATCTTCTCATCAAGAACAACCTCAACGTGATCTCTCCCACGCAGAGACACATCTAACTTTTCATACCCAATAATAGAAAAAGTTAGTACATCATCTAAATTGGACACAATAAGTTTGAAGGTGCCATCCTCTCTGGTAGAGGCTCCTACGGTCATCGACTTGTTTTTTTTATTTAATGCAGTAATAGATACATTGGCAAGAGGTTCTCCTTTTTTATTGGTCACACGACCTGTAATCTGTTGCTGCTGGGCTGTAGAACTTAACACTACAACACCATCTCGAATATTATAATAGAGAGAGGTGTTTTCTAGCAATTTATCCAATGCACCTTCTAAACTTACATTGCTCAGATGGATATCCTTTGGTTTCTCTTTGGAGAGATCCGCTTTATTGTAGAAGAAATCAATCTTCGATTGCTTTCTTAACTCAAGTAATAGATCTTCTATTTTCGCGTTTTTTTTGTCAATGTGTATCTGTTGGACACTAGCGTATCCAAATTCACTCATTGCCAAGAGTGATAAAACTGCACATAGTTTGGAAACGCGTAATCCCAATTTGTTTTGTGCTTGTTCTGTTTTACCTCTTTTCGATTTAATAATTGACTTCAAATTCATGAAATAATAGGTTAGTTAATTACATGCTTTTAATTTTTGGTTCATATTCATTTACTGATTTCTTTTCTTAACAACGACCTCCTTTCCTTTGATTATAAATTCTAATTTCTCTCGATCTTCGAATAGTTTGAGTACAGATGATAGATTTTTATCTCTTGATATCACACCACCATATCTGATATCCCTAGATGGTGAGACTTCGTAAATAAAACCGACGTCGTACCATCTAGATAGTATGGTTAATATCTCAGGTAAGGTCTCGCCATCAAAATGAAAATCTCCTCTTTGAAGTGCTTTTTCCTTTTCAATGTGGGTATTGTGTACCGACAACGCCTTATTTGGGCCGTTGATAGCAATTTGACCTGGCTTTAATATGGTATACTGAGCAAATCCCTTGATACGCGATGCCACAAGTAAGCTTCCTGATATCAATGCTGTAGTTGTTACTTTTTCATCATCATAAGCCTTGATATTAAACTGAGTGCCCAGTACTTCAATAAATTGATTGTCTGTATACACAATGAACTTTTTAGTAGCATCTCGCTTTACATCAAAATATGCTTCTCCTTTGACCTCAACTCTTCTTTTGTCCTCAAACCTATTGGGAAAGCGTATAGAAGAATTGGCACTGAGCTTAACTAAACTTCCGTCTGGTAATACTACATTGTACTGTGTCCCATTCTTCGTTTTTATCGTATTGTAACTTATTCCATCATCTTGGTCTGTACCATTTATGGGAACAAATGATATTACTCCATGTTGCTTATCCAACTGAATACCTGGGATAGAAATATCTATAGATTTAGAATCGCTTAGTTCTACAACTTTGCCGTTAGATAGTTCTAACGTAGCTGTGCTCTTACTTGGTAACGCATCGCCGGGAATATGCTGTACAAAAGTCTCCTGCACTAACTTATCCTTACTAACAAAATACCATGCCATGCCAAATGAAAAAGCAAATAATGCTACAGCCGCGCTATACTTCCAAACTTTTAGCTTTAGAACTTTCTTATGCTCTCTATTTATCTCCTTTTTGATGTTTTGAAAAAGAATTTCCTCTTCTTTCTTGGTAATCGTTGTGCTGTCTGTAAAGATTTTGGTTTTCTCAAACCATTGACTAATTAATCTCTCTTCTTCTTTGTTTGCCATGCCTGCGTGAAATCTCTTAAGAATTTCCTTAGCATCATTATAGTGTTCATTCATGAAGTATAATACGTACAATTAGGTCCCCATATCAATAAGACAATTATTGATACAACTCAGGGTACATGGAAAAAAAATATTTATAAATTGATGATAACGAGCAAAAACGTAAGGATATCGAGACGTCCTCGAATTGTTTTCAAAGCTCGCTTCATTTGGGTTGCTACGGTATGGGAGGAAAGGCCTAATCTAGTTGCAACTTGCTCATTGGTTAGGTTTTCAAAATAACGCAACTTAAAGATAGTACACATCTTTTCAGGCAGGGTACCCAGTACTTTGTTTAATGCTGCTTCGCGCTCTTCTTCAAAACGTTGATGACTTTCTTCAGGGCTGATTTCCGTCAAAAACGTGGCAAAGGACTTTACGTAAACCTCTTTTATTTTATTTTTTTTAAAAAAATTAAGACTCTTATTTTGGGCGATTCGAAAAAGATAACTTGAAAAGGAATTTATGAGTAATATATTTTTTCTATCAACCCAAATAGCCACAAATATTTCTTGAACTATATCCTTACTTTCTTCTATGTCATCTAATTTACTGTTGACATAAGAAACCAATTTCTGGGCATACCGCCGATAAAGCTCATCAAAAGCGTCAAAATCATTCTTTTCGATAGATTTTAATAAATCCTCATCCGTAAGATTTAAATAATCTTGCATTTTTCCCAACTAGCCTAATATTGGCTAAACTTACATAAATTCATTTTTAAATTCAATCTTAATTCATCAGTTAATTTCATTGGAGCATCTAATGTACTTACCAAATAGCCAATTGATGTGCGAGGCTGTCGGTTCGACTACGCTCAGTATGTGGAGCAAAATTACAACTATAAATGGATGATGGAAGACGCAAATTTCTAAGGATATCTCAAGAAAACTCTTTTTATCCCCCTCACGCTTTTTCGTTATTGTAATCTATTGTTTTGCAATGGGGTATTTAGTACTTTAGGACGAATTATTATTACCAATTGACCACGGAATATAGATTATGAATATTCAAACTTCAACAGCTTTTAATAAACAGGCAATAAAAACGGTGTTTGCTATTATTGTTTTTGTATTTACCTACCTAATAATACTAGTCGGCACGATAGGGATCACAATCGGATTTGGTGCATTCGGAATTTGGTTGGTAACCGCTCAACCGATGTTCCTGATAGCTGTGGCGGGGCTTATACTTGTAGCATCTGGCTTCTTAACGCTAGTATATCTGATAAGGTATATCTTTTCTACAAGAAAAGTGGATACAAGTAACTTGATTGAGATACGGAAGGAAGACGAACCTGAATTATTTAACTTTATAAGGGAAATAGCCGTAGAGACCGGTGCAAAATTTCCAAAGAAAATATTTCTTGTACGAGAGGATAACGGCGTTGATGGGCAGTGGATTCCCCCAACTTTAGGAAGAAACATCATACAAGACCGCACTCAACGATTGCTCAACTGAACCTGCTTACCGACAATAGTTGGCTCCTCACCGATAATCTCTTTGATGTATTCAATGCTTCTACGATATTGCTCCAAAACAACATATATGCTATTTAAAATACACAATAAATTAAAAGTAACCGGTATTCTGATACTTGCCATATTCAGTCTGTCAGCTCAGGCACAACATAATGCCAGAATCGAGGGACCTCTTGTAGACCGACGTATAGAATTAGTAAGTATTGTATTTCGCTTGGCAGAATGCAGAGAATATAGTTTAGAACGGTTTAAACAATACACTGACGAAATTCAGAATCACTTTGGCCCTTATAAAAATCATGAACTCATCAGCTTTGTGAAAGATATTAGAAAAACAAAAGGAATCGGTTATGACGCAACAATGGCGATGGCAATACACCTGGATAGTTCACTCAATCCTATCACATATTTTTCGGACAGCATCCCAAGCTATAGATGGGGAAAAAAAGATGCGAATGAATTTGTTCGCCTCTTAAAGTCATTCTACGTGGACACTGATTTTGAAAGCTTCTTTGATAAGCAACAGCCGCTCTACGCTTCAGCCCGGGAGAGATTCTCTCCTATCTTGAAGCAGCTTGATTTTAACTGGTTCAATACGTTTTATGGTAAAGCTACAGAAGAGAAATTTGTCGTAGTAAATGCATTAGGAAATGGTGGTGCTAACTACGCCGCGACTGCCCAGACGGCAGAAGGAAAAACTACCTATGCTATTATGGGGGCATGGGAAACGGATGATAGAGGGATGGTATCCTTCCAAATGAATGATTACTTCCCAATACTGGTACATGAGCTGAACCATCCGTTCGTCAATTATCTACTGGAAAATAATCCTGAACCTTTTCGAAAAAGTGGTGAAGCACTGTATAGCATTGTGGGAGATAAGATGAAAAAGCAAGCCTATACGAGTTGGGAGGCAATGTTGAACGAAGCGCTGGTACGAGCCGCGGTGATAAAATATATGCAGGACCATCACTTTTCTAAAGAAGAGATACAGGCGGAGATCAACACCCAGACTGATAAGGGATTTCTATGGATTGAAGATCTTGTGCAAGAGCTAAACAACTATGCGAACAATCGCCACAGATATCATTCTTTAGAGGCATATATGCCCTATATTGCAAAAGCTTACAATTCATACGCTAGCCAATACAGTACAAAATACTGATAACTGTAACCGAAATGGAGTCGTAATCGATACCGCTCAGGTCTATAATCGGATCTATATATGCATAGCAATTCAGTGTCTCCGCAGGGTTTCCTTTCTTCTGTTTCTTATCACTGGGAACCAGTATACATCCATGCTACTATAAGGAGTGTACAAGCTGTTTTCCTTTGTCTGTTAAATAGTACTGCTGCTTGCTACTGGTAGGTTTGTCAGGGATGGTTAATGCTATATACCCAGCATTTATCGACGGTTGAAGATACTGTACTCTGAAATTTTTACGATCTCCAAGGTTTAATAACTCCTGAAGTTCATGCCTTGTATGCTTATCCGTCATCACTGATAATAGTGATTCAACTTGGGGGGTGACTTGAGGGGTGACTTGCTCACTTGATGGCTCTTGACACGGTAACCTACGGAAATAATGACGTCGAGATTGTAGTAAGTCATTTCATAGTTTTTGCCGTCAGCCGCAGTTGTTCGGAATTTCCGAACAACTGAAATCTCGTCCAATTCGCCCTCTTCAAAAATATGTTTAATATGTTCGCTAACAGTAGATTTTGACTTTTGAAAAAGTTCACATAACTGTGCCTGCGTCAACCAGACAGTCTCATTCTCCAGACGGGTCTCGATACGTGTACTGCCGTCATCATTCTGATAGATGATTATATCACTCTGCTGTTCCATAGTTTAAAAAAACACGTAATAATTTACCTAGAATAATGTATTATGTTAATACGGCTTAAACCATGAAAATTACCTAATTTTATAGGGATAAACATGGTGGATTTCTGTAATATTATCTCCTTAATCAATTAGGGGCCACCGAGGAATTATCTTAAATCTACAAAACACAGCAACTCTAACCCTGCTAAAGGCCATACAATTTCAGTTATAAACTCCCTGTGAAAAAGAAGTGGCAAAGGCAGAACTAGCCAAAACAAAATCCAAAATTTGGATACTAAAGGTTTTTTAAAAATCTCTGCATTCATTTTAAGCAGTACTTTTTCCAAAAATACGACCAGCCCTTGAATAAGAAAGTACAGTAGGGGTCCGCCATATCCAGTC
>JAITLW010000289.1 GCA_031277715.1 Sphingobacterium sp.
ACGGTCGAAGAAGCCTTTGCAGGAGCTAGAGATAGTATCGCAGAGACCATCGCGGAAGATGCCGAAGTAAGAGCAGGTGTACGTAAGTTATTTTTGGATAAAGGACATTTTGTCTCCCGTGTTGTGCCAGGTAAAGAAGAGCAGGCATTGAAGTACAAGGATTATTTCGAATGGAATGAATCTTTGAGCAGTGCGCCTTCACATCGTGTCCTAGCTATGCGTCGTGGTGAAAAAGAAGAATTGCTTTATCTCGATATTGAAGTCGATGAACAAGAAATATTACCTCGTGTAGAAAAGATATATATTAAAGGTAATAATGAAGCCTCTAAGCAAGTCGAGTTAGCTTTGTTAGATGGTTATAAGCGTCTGTTGAAACCATCTATGGAGACTGAGGTCCGGGTATTGACTCGCCAAAAGGCAGACGAAGAGGCCATCAAAGTTTTTGCGGACAATGTAAGACAGCTATTATTAGCCGCACCGTTGGGGCAGAAGCGCCTATTGGCCATAGATCCAGGATTCCGTACGGGATGTAAGACTGTGGTATTGGATGCGCAAGGCAACTTATTGGAAAATACAGCTATTTTTCCACATACTGGAGCTGGTGGAAGTATCGAAGCAGAGAAAACAGTACAACATTTGGTTCGTAAATACGATGTCGAAGCTATTGCCATAGGCAATGGAACTGCTGGCCGTGAGACCGAAGATTTCGTTCGCAAACTTAATTTATCTGGTGTGACCCTAGTTATGGTCAATGAAAGTGGAGCATCTATTTATTCTGCATCAGAGACAGCCCGAGAAGAATTCCCAGACTATGATGTTACCGTACGCGGAGCCGTATCTATCGGACGACGGCTAATGGATCCTTTGGCAGAGCTGGTTAAGATAGACCCTAAATCAATTGGTGTCGGACAGTACCAGCATGACGTAGATCAGAATAAGTTACAATCGGCGTTGGACGATACTGTTATTTCCTGTGTTAATGCCGTAGGTGTTGAATTGAATACTGCCTCAAAACAGATTTTAGCGTATATTTCTGGTTTAGGCCCATCGTTGGCACAGCAGATTGTAAATTATAGAAAAGAGAATGGCCCTTTCGGCTCTAGACGTGAGCTCAAAAAAGTACCACGTTTGGGAGACAAAGCATTTGAACAGGCCGCAGGTTTCTTACGCATCCGTAACGGACAGCATCCTCTAGACTCATCAGCAGTACACCCCGAACGGTATAATCTCGTCGAGCAGATGGCCAAAGATTTAGGCGTAGAGGTTGGAGAGTTGATGACCGATGCACAGTTGAGAAAGCGTATAGATTTAAAAAAATACATTAGTGATGAGGTAGGGTTACCGACCTTAAATGATATTTTAGCAGAACTTGCTAAACCAGGATTGGATCCACGCGAGCAATTTGAAGCATTCTCTTTTACAGAAGGTGTAAATGCGATCAAGGATCTTAAAGTCGGTATGAAATTACCTGGAATCGTTACTAATATTACCAATTTTGGCGCATTTGTAGACATCGGCGTACATCAGGATGGCCTTGTACACCTCAGCCAGTTGGCCAATCACTTTGTGTCAGATCCACATGAGATTGTAAAGGTACAGCAGAGCGTTATGGTAACAGTCACTGAAGTTGATGAACAGCGTAATCGTATTGGCTTGTCTATGAAAACAGAAGACAAAGCCCCTCGTAAACGTACAGATAAAAGAGAACAGAAGGCACCGGAGACGGATATGGCCTCTAAGCTAGCAGCTTTGGCTAGTAGATTTAAATAACAATAAAAGCTCTCCAAATGGAGAGCTTTTATATTTTAGTTTATAGTCCAATGTAAGACGCTAGTGGCGTTTGTTTTGTGTTACCCTTATAATGGTTCACCTGTTCGAGTTATAAATTGAAGTGTCTACTAAAATCGTATATTTAGTTTATGTCTGTTTTTTCTGATAGAATACAGTTTAAATATCCTTGGAGGAGTTATCAAAAACGTGTTTTGGATGCGTTGGATGAGCATCTAAGTGATGAGCATCTTCATGTGATAGCCCCACCTGGATCAGGAAAAACTGTTCTGGGCCTAGAGGTTATGTTACGAATTGGAGCCCCTACTTTAATACTGGCCCCTACTGTTGCTATCCGAAATCAATGGGTTCAACGTTTTTGCGAGTTGTTCCTACAGGAAGATAATGAACCCGATTGGATTACTTGTAATATACACGAACCAAAACTAATTACAGTTGCCACTTATCAAAGTTTGCATGCCGCTTGTGACAATAAAAAAGAAGACCTAATAGTTGTAGACTACACACACGAGTATGACGTCATTGAGCGCAAGAAATCAAACTTTCTGAATCTCGGTAAGGTTGTTCAAGGTCTCAAGGCTGTAGGTGTTAAGACCATTGTTGTGGACGAAGCCCATCATTTGAAAAGTGAATGGTGGAAGACGCTCTCTAAAGTGAAAAATGCAATCAAACCTAAAATTGTTGGTTTGACCGCTACACCTCCCTATGATGTGAGTCCAAATGAATGGGCACGTTATATTGAACTTAACGGGCCTGTAGATGCCGAAATTTCTGTGCCGGAACTGATTCAAGAAGGAGATCTCTGCGTACATCAAGACTATCTTTATTTGTGTGAAGCAGATGCAAAAGTTAAAGAAGAATTAGCGACCTTCCGGGATACAAGCGCCCAGGCTTTAACACAATTGTTGGCCGATCCGATACTTTTCGAAGCGATGTATAGTCATCCGTTCTGGCTAGACCCGATGGCGAATCAAGAACTATTGTATGCCCATCTATCCCATTATTCAGCATGCCTTGTTTATCTCCATCACAAGGGAGTGGGGATATATCCGTCACATTTAGAAATACTGGGCATCGGAGAGCTCAAAAGAAAAGAAACTGTAGAGGAGAAGTTGAAAATACCTCGACTTACTCCAGAGTGGATGCAAGAACTCCTTTCTTTTTATCTGTTTGAAGAAGATGTTTTCTTTGGAAGCCATTATGATGCACATCGAAAATCACTAGCGCGAAAATTGAAGCGAGCTGGTTTACTGGAGCGAAAGACCGTTCGTTTTGAAGATAATGAGAAGCTGACAAAGGATTTGGCCATGTCGGTTCACAAACTTCAAGCCATAGAAGATATCGTTGAACTTGAATTTAATACGTTAAGAAGGAATCTACGGCAAGTCATTTTGACGGATTATATCCGCAGGGAATTCCTCACTGCCGATACGGTCAACACTTTACCACTGACAAAAATAGGCGTGATCCCCATATTTGAGCAACTCCGGAGAAAGAATACCGCTGGAAAAAAAATAGCCGTTCTAACTGGGACATTGATCATTCTACCTCGAAGTATAATGGTGGCATTTGAAAAGTTGGCCCAAGCGTTATCTTGGGACGATGTACATTGGGTAGCCTTAACATTTGATACGGATTACGTTGAAGTTATTCCAGGAGAGGGGGCAAAAGGGAAAGCGTTACGGATTGTTACAGCACTATTTGAAAGCGGAGAGATCGAAGTTCTGATTGGGACCAAATCCTTGCTGGGAGAGGGCTGGGATGCTCCAGCAATCAACAGTTTGATTTTAGCTAGTTTCGTCGGCTCTTATGTACTATCCAACCAAATGCGCGGACGGGCTATACGTTCTAAAAAGGATATGCCCGACAAAACCAGTAATATTTGGCATATTGCGGCATTAGACCCTACTTCGAGGCGTG
>JAITLW010000333.1 GCA_031277715.1 Sphingobacterium sp.
ATCCGCGAATCGGAGGAAATAGCATCAAATAATTCTTCATGAGATTGTGGCGAAGAGAGTGCAGAGAGATCATGTACGATATCTTCGAATAATAGGTCTTCAATATCATCTTGATCAAAGGCTTGTTTCAAGCGTTCAAAATCTGATGCTGAAATCGTCCTATCTTCCAGTTGCTTCAATAGTGCTTTTATCTCTTCTTTGTCCACGATTATGCTGTTTATAAGTATAATCGCAACCTATCGGAAAAAAGACTATAGGAAAAACAAAAAAAATGATAAAATCAGATTCTGGAATCGAGCGAGCTTAAGTTTTATGATTTTTGTAGCTGATATTAATTGGTTTTTTACGGTATTTTTAGAAACACCAAGATGGTCGGCAATTTCCTGGTAACTTTTATTTTCCAATTTGCTCAACAGGAATACCTGTTTTTGTCGTAGTGGCAGCTCATCTACAGACTTGTCAAAAGCTTCCTGTATCTCTGCTCCTGCAATACGCTCCAAAACAGTATGTTCTGCTTCACTCCAAAGTGCCCGTAATTCGTCCATATAGCGTTTGGAAGACATTTTACGTCGGTAGGTGGAGATTGTCTGTCGCTTCACGACTGTAAACAGGAAGGGATAAATCTGCTCCAAGGCACTAAGCTTATCCTTCTGTAAAAAAAGCTGAATAAAAGCCTCTTGAACAATCTCCTCAGCAGTACTCTCGTTTTGAGTCGCTTCTACGACGTAATACATCAAGACATGCTGATACGTTTCAAAGACCTTTTTAAATGCCTTTTGATCATTATCCAAAAAATCCTCAAAATCTTTGTTTGTAATCATTGAGATAGCATTGCTTAAGACGATAACGTCATAAAAAAACTACTGCTGATAAAGGTTTATACTACTTGATATACGAAGATAGTTAATAACCTACATATCCAAGGCACAAAGCTAGATATCATAATATTAACATAACATTAAATATTACATAAGGGAAGGAATCTATTACTAAACCATATTTTTAAGGTAGCTGAGCAGATCAGTTTCTGCGTCGAGGTCAAACTTTTGTTTGAGGCGATAGCGTGCCATGCGCACACTTTTAGGCTCTACATGTAATAGCTGTGCAATCTGTTTCGTCTCCATCCCCAGATACAAATAGGCACAATATTTTTGGTCCATTGCGGTCAACTTCTGTTTAGCGTGTTCACCTATATTCTTAAAAAAATTGGGATGCAACTCTTGGATATGAAACTTGACCTTTTCAAAGTCGTTGTCCATCACCGATTCCTCTCTGAATAGTTGCCTAATATTCGCAGGTTCTTCTTTGATAAACTTTTCTTTGAGCTGGTGCAGGACATTGCTCTTATGCTGCAATTGCAATTGACTGGCCATGATTTCATCCTGCAACTTCTGTTGCTGCAAGGCCAAAAGTTCCTGTTCAGCCTTCAAACGGCCCTTTTCTTCTTTTTCATATTTCACCTGCAAAGCCGTTTCATTGTTCTCTGCAGCCAACTGTTTTTCTCTAGCCAGGGAATACCGCAGGTTAAAATGATAAGAACGGAACATAAAAAAAGCACCCAGAAGACCAATTCCTATAAGTCCAAGCAAAAGCGCTTTATGCCGTCGATGGCTTTCTGCCTGATCCGTCAGACGTTGTATCTCTTGTTCTTTTTTTTTGAAATCAAACTGTGCTTCTAACCTTTTGGCATTCGAGGCAGATTCTTCATTGAAAAGAAGATTGGAATAGTGAGCAATCTCTTGTTGATAATTTAAGGCCTGCTGATAATTTCCTTTGTTGACATTCACCTTCACCAGAGAATTCAACACATTAATCAGTGTATAATAATATGGTTTTTTTTTCTGAACCATCATCGTATAAGCTAGCAGCAGGTTACGCTCTGCTGCCTGCAGATTATTTTCGTGTATATCGAGTTCACTTAATATTCCATATCCGCTGGCGAGCACACTTTCATTCCCCTCTATTCCCTTTGATGCCTGTAGAGCCGCAGTCACCTCATCCCGTATCTGTTGCCTAATCCCTGCGTTCGCTATATCATAGTATTTGAGGTAGTAACTCGCTTTATTGACGCGAAGTAACGAATAAGTATTCTGCAGAACCTGTCCTGGATATTTTTGATACAATGCAATAGCGTCATCCAATACATTCATTATTGTATCTAAGATACCTTGCTCCTTATGCTCTTCATACCGATAGGTATACCCTACAGCCCGAGCACTGTACGCGTTTGCCAGAAGATTCTTATTGCCCGAAAGTTTAGCATAGACAATTGCCCTGTCTGCATAAGCCATCGCCTTATCCGCTTCGTTCCAGTCCACATACACGCCGTATAACAAATAATAAATGCGCGTCACAAGAGTGGCTTCCTGTTCAGGATATTCAATCTTTGTTAACGCTTCATGCAATAGTTTTACAGAAATATCAGTATTAAATATAGTATTCTGTAACATTGCCTCAGCATACAAGGCATAAGCAAAAGACAACGAGTCCGCCTGTGTCTCCGCAACGAGGTAGGCTCGGTCCACATAGGTCCTAGCCATCTCAAAGTCCTCCATATTGGTGTAGATATTCGACAATATCCAATAGGCTTTGACCACCTCTAGGTTATTCGACGAAATCTTGAGCGCGGCTTCCAAACTTTGCTTTGCCATGGTAATCGCTTCGGTGTATTGCTCACTGGAGCGATTCCAGTCTGCCATCTGCTGTTGCACCAAGATCTGCTCTTTTATATCCGTGGTCTGTCTTAAAACCTTACGTAAGCTATCGATGTAAGTATTCTGCCCCTGCACAGCAACAGAAAACAGAATCGCCAAAGCCAAAGAAATACCTTTTCCCATCCTGCAAATATAAGCAACCTTGTAGACGCTCAGCACCTTTTAGTCATTTTACGCGACCTTACACAAACAAACCAAACAACTACAATACAACAAGATACGCTTTTACGTAGACGCTTTGTAGTCGCTACAACCTAGACCGATAGTCTTTTGGTAGAACCTCTTTTCTTTACCTTTTGAAGAAGAAGCTTCATTTTTGAACTTTATTACTAAACAACAAAAATCATGGACAACAAAACATTATCAATTGTATCGTACATTACTTTAATTGGATGGCTAATCGCTTACTTCTCTGGCAAAGAAAAGGCAAATGACTTACTTAAATACCACCTGAAACAAGCGTTTGGTTTGCTCCTTGTCAGTATCATCGTCAATGTCATCCTTACAGTCGTACTAACATTTATTCCTGCGCTTTCTGCTTTAAGCTATATCGGAATACTATTTTTCGTACTAATGATTCTCGGTATCATCAATGCAGCAAATGAAGTGAAGAAACCATTACCTATAATCGGTAAAGCATTCGAAAACCAATTTTCATTTATCGGATAGAAAGAAACCTACAGGGAACTGGTGGTACACAACAAGATATTTTTATTATGAAGAAACATTGTTTTTTTTATCTCTTTCTTGCTTTTGCATTCCTTCTGACCTCCTGTGGATTGGGCGAGAAAAGCTATCCCGAACAGGTATTTGACAAAGTAGCGGTAGCGGCTAACAAAGTCCCTAATGGCTTCAAAGTTCATTTTAGAGAAATACGTGGTCAACTGAAAGCTGGCAGCCTCGTTATCGTCACACCAGAAAACGAAGTCAAAAATGTGAATGCTACGGAATATGTCACCAATCACTACGTCACTATGTTTGAAAAAGACATCCAGGCAATCAAGGAAATGAAAACTGATGATGAGACAAAACCCATTTTCGCCGCTACTCTGGATCTATTCCAATATGTAGATAATATCTACAAGACTGATATGTTAAGGATTGCCAAAATGATCGACGATGGACAACCCAATGAAGACATTGATGTGGCCATCGAAGAGTTGGAGGCTAATAAGAGCAAACTGATCGACGAACGTTTCAATAAGGTCTATGATTTGATTATGCCTTATGCAGACAAACATGGTGTGGACTATAAGCTAATGGATACACCCAATTTCTCAAAATAGCTATACCACGGTAATATGAAAAATTTTATAAAAGAGGAAAATCTATATACTTTAAAAAGACAATATAGCCTGATTGTTCCTTTGTTAGGAACCTTTTTCGGACTAGCACTTGTCGGCTTTTTAAAGATACCAGAATCGTCCTTCAAGTGGTGGATGCTAGGAATTGGTATCCTATTAGCAATCGCCTATGCGAGAAGGTCTTTGGTTATCGACATGGATAAGAGAGAAATTCGTGTGGTAATGGGATTATTCCACCCCGTCCGGACGATTCCTCTGGAACAGCTTCAGGGATTCACCGTACATCGCTTAAAATACATGGGGTTTATTACTATTAATGTCTCTTTAATCGCTGATTATTACAACGAAGAAGGCAAAACTAAGGAGCTGGGACTTGCGGAAAGCTTTTTTAAGAGACCAATCCAAAGCATACTGAATGATATTCATGAAGTAATATATGATGAGGATAAAGGAGCAACTGAAGTTTAAAAATAGCCTCGAGGGCATCACATTGCAGCCCAACCGTAAACTAGCTTCTAGTATACGTTGGGCTGCGATTGCTATTGCTTTAACAGGAGCCATCCTGTTAATTTTCAGCACAAAGATCGGTATTGGCGGTAGAATCATATGCATCGCTATTATGGCGGTCTTTGCCATACAAGGATTGACCGATTTTTTGTTTAGAATACACGTCCGCTACTCTTTTGATCTCAGAACCCAGTCTATATACCGTCAGAATCTTCTTTGGGATAGACGGCGATTAATGAAACTGGATGAAGCAGTTATCTTTCGTAGTGCAACATGTGGTATATGGCACTATAGCTTGGGAGAGAAGCGTAAGCAGTTTTTAAAAAATTACAAAATTAGTCCTGACTTTGGAACCGGGAAGGAACAGGAAAAATACATCGCTGCATATGAGGACGAAATACTGTCCCCAATAATCACATTGTTAGAAAATAGCTCTTTCAATGATCTTCACAAATAATCCCTATTATGCATAGCTTAAAAGATTAATATCTGAATAAAAATTTGCAGTCACTTTTTGGTATTTACGTCCAATCCACTCTTTTTTGTTACAAACGAGTCCTGTTTTCCAACCAATGATAGATTTAATATTTTTTATACGGGCGGACACCCCGTAATATTGCCTATCTCCTTCCAATCCGTGATTTTAGCTATTTTTCATTTGTTGCACCTGATTACAAACGACTGAATAACAAGCTTAATATCCTCAAATCCAAACCCACCCCTAAATTATTTTTTGTATATTAGTTTGTTATGGAATTAGCAAACATTACAAAACAAAGGCTTTTGGATGCTCAGAACAAAGGATACACCGCTATCATAACGACGTACAACTCCAATCCACTGGACCCCATCTGGACCTTTGAAAAAGTAAAAAGAGAACGATTAAAACAATTTTCAGAAGAACTTACAGATACCTTTCAGCTGTGCTACTCTATTTCTGAAGCGATCAAAACTATAGATGAATATGCCTTCATCGGAAAAGTAAAATTATTAGATTAGAATAGGTGGGCAATGCCCACTTATTTTTTATCAGACACTACCCGGAATAACATAAAAACAACATAAAGATAATACCTGTTTTTCTTTGTGTCATCCGCATTGCTATATCTTTGCGTCAAATTTAAAACCAAACCATGTCAAATTTTTTAGCGTCTAATCTAACATTGAAAAGACTGGTCTTTATTGCCTTAGCGATTGTGAGTCTAAGTATAACGATAGATCTCTTAAGCGCATGGGGTGACCAAAAACTTTTTAAAGACCAGCGGATCAACAGTATCCCACCTTTAAAAGCTGCTGGATATACAGACTCTATCCCTTCCAAATCCGGGAGTGCGACACAACTAAATGACGTTGATACGGCTACCCTTTCACATAATGACTAATAACCAGACCTCTAAGAACACTCCCCCGTCCTATAAACAACCTAGCATCAACGACAGCCTTTGATAGATTCAGAATCTTTAGACCTTTTTTACAGACCTCTAGCTATAAAAAAACAGGAGCCAAAAATATATTTCGACCCCTGTCTTTGTTTTAAACTAGAATATGAACAAATAAATTACACCTAGTAATATTGTCCTAAGCGTATGACTACGCGTTTGGACCTCTCCAACGATCAATAAGATCTTCGGCCATTGCCATTGCCGCATTAGCTGCAGCCTTGATCAGCCTTCCGATCACACCACCACCTTGGATTTCTAACATTTCCTTTTCCGATAAATCTTTCATATGTATTTGATTAGTCACGATCCTCTGGAAAATCTAGCATGGACATTCCATAATCGTGTGTTTTCTATTGTTAATAAAAAGGAGGAACGGGGTGCCAGAGGCACCTCCGATTCACTTTAGTTAAAATGCCATTTGAAGCTTTCTTCCCAAAATCTTGTCAAATGGGTTAGGAATACAACCTCCTGGGCTGTTGATTCCATAATCACCACCTTGTCCATCATTTGGGTTCCAGACACCACCGTCCAGTTGAATTGTTTCTTCTAGATCTAATACTGTTAAGTTTTTGTTTTCTAAATTTTTCATAACGTTTATTTTTATTGTTTGTTTCTATTTTATATATCAAATATCCTTTAGTACAATGCACAAAAAAAGCATTCTCTTTTTTTTCTGTTTTTTTATTAAGCCTTTAAAAATGTTGCACCATTCCCTCCTACAAATCCTAGCGCAGGCATCCCAAGAGGCATAGAAGAAAAGCTACCGGCATCATATAATCTAGTATCGATATCGGATAGCGGTTGCATACTCACCTGAATAAAAATCCGGTAAT
Organism: Sphingobacterium sp.; assembly: GCA_031277715.1. Lineage (GTDB taxonomy): Bacteria > Bacteroidota > Bacteroidia > Sphingobacteriales > Sphingobacteriaceae > Sphingobacterium. The sequence continues at coordinate 6,801 of JAITLW010000333.1, forward strand.
CAAACTCATAAAAATAAGTCTGTAAGGCGCGATCGTACTGGATTGGAGCCCCCGTCTCTCTCAGGTACTCTATAATCCGCGCTAAGCGGGACACCGAAAGGTCTAATCTTCTGGCCAAGGATTCTGGCTTACCAGTTCTTTTTTGTGATATCAACTTATCTAATAGATTAAGTCTATCAATTTGCTTAAATAGTTGCATAGGAATATTTTGTTTTTTATAAGGTTTCTTCAATAAAAAATTTAATCATTTTGGAGACAAAAAGGCAATTGTACTTGGCTTGGAGCATCTCGCTTTCTGCTTTCAGCATATTGCTCCTAGAGCTGTTCAGGTCATATATGGAGCTTTTACCGGCATCATAACTCTTACTGGTAAATGCCAGCGCGATTCGTGCACTTTCAAGCATGTCCTGAGCCGCTTCGTGCTGATCCTGATATCCCCAGTAATCGAAATAGAACTTTTCGATATCTTGCTTTATCGCCAGATACTGTTGCTTAGTCTGAATATCATTTTGCTGCAAATACAATTTATTTTTTGCCACCGCATTTTTCACACGTCCTTTACTAAAGATGGGAATAGACAGGCTGCTGGCGACCTGTTGTGAGAAGTTATCTCGCCTCTGAGGCAAGCACCCTTTCTCCCCTGCCATCACCAGACTATTAAAGTATAGACTCCCAAACAGGGCACTCCCTCTAACTACAGGATACAAGTCAGACTTGATAATATCATGCTCGACCTCGGCGGCAGACCGCAACAGTCCCAGCTTCTTAAGCTCAGGATGGTTAGATGCCGCTTGCTCTATAGCCTCAGGTAAGGAGTAGGTCAAATGAGCATTAAGCGCTTCCTGCTTTTCTTCGACAATATCGAAGTTGTTATAATCATCCAGTTGCATCAATTGTACCATACCCAGTTTAGCACGATCTACATCCAGTTTGGCTTGCTTTAGCTTTTGTCGCTCTCTCGCAAGATTTGCCTGGGCCTCATATTGCACCGTCAATGCGGTAGTTCCAGCTTCAGTAGTCTTAACAGCCTTTTCATACTGCAGGTTCGCATAAAACACCGCACTATCTATCGATCGGGCAATCTCTTTACTCAGTTGGATTGCCAGATAATATTCGATTGCTTTGATGGCAATATTCCGTTTGAATAGAGCGATTTCTTCCTCGCTCACACGAACCAGAAGCGTAGATTTCTTAATTTCATTCGTCAGTTTACCATGATTGTATATGGTAACATTCGCATCTATCCCCACTTCACTATTGAGATTATCGTTCCTACGTGTGTTTCCAAACACATCTTGTCCCTGCCCAAACTTCGAGAACAGGTTTGTAAAACCTTTAACTTCCAATAGTCTTTCATTCTTCGCGACCCGCAACTCCACATGCTTCACGTCATTATTGACTTTACTATTTTGAATCTCAAGGTTATTCTCCTGTGCAAAAACAATACACCGCTGGAGATCCCATTTTTCTTGCGCCTGTACTGTTAGGCTAAAAAAATGACCCAATACAATAATTATCGATCCTATTATCCGTCCCATCTTAAACCTCCAGTGCTAAAGTCTGTTTATCCCACATACCGCGATAGATTCCGTCCATCGCGATCAAAGTCTCGTGATTTCCCTGTTCGACGACCTGTCCCGCTTTCAGTACTAAAATATTGTCCGCATGCGCGATAGTGCTCAATCGATGAGCGATTACCACCATCGTCTTGCCAGCATCTTTAAAGTCCTGTAGCGTCTTCTGGATGATCTGTTCGGATTCGGTATCTAATGCCGAAGTCGCCTCGTCCAGAATGAGTATCTCCGGATCTTTGTACAGGGCACGTGCAATAGCAATACGCTGTTTTTGTCCCCCTGAAAGCATAGCGCCATTCTCTCCAAGATAGGTCTGGAAGCCGTTGGGCAGTTTCTCAATAAAAGGTAAAATTCCAAGGCGTTCTGTTATCTCTAATATCCGCTGTACATTGGGAAAATCCTCTCCCAACGCAATATTATCAATGACATTACCCGAGAAGAGATCAATCTGCTGTGGAACAACAGAAACAACCTGCCGGAGTGAATGATTGGAGATATAGCTAAGGTCATATTGCCCAATCGTGATTTTACCTTGCTTCAAGGGATAAAGATTCTGCATCAATCCAGCTATAGTCGTTTTTCCCGATCCGCTCTCCCCCACTATCGCTGTAGTCTCCCCTTTTCTAAACACACAATTGAACCCTTTGAATACATCTACCCGCGAACCATAACTAAAAGCGACATCGTTAAAGTTGACATCCCCAACATGAGCTGGGGTAAGATCCAACTTATCTGTCGACTCTTCGCGCTCCAAATCCATAATTTCGAACAGACGGTCCGAAGCAATCATTGCATTCTGAATAGTCTTATTCATCCCGATCAACTGGGTAACAGGCCCCGTAAAATAACCCACTAGCGCATAAAAAGAAAGAAGTTCCCCAGGAGTAATAATGCGTTCGACCACATATTTAGACCCCACCCAAAGTAAGATAATCGTGAATATACGCGAGAGAAACTCTGCAGAATTTGTCGAAAAAAGGCTGTTCATAACGGACTTATAAACCGTCCTTAACAACGTACTGAAACGATTATCCGTTTTATTATTGGCAAAGGTTTCCACTCCAAACTGTTTGATTGTCCTGACGGCATTTAGCGATTCTACCAGATGGGACTCCAATTCGGCTCCATCCTCCATCAGCTTTCGCTCCACTTTTTTATTCAATCTATTCGTTAGCCAATAAACAGCACAGTACAAAGGAATCACCAATGCTAGTATCAAAGCTAGTTTCCAGTAATAACTAAACATCAGCGCAAACGAGAAGATCACAATAAATACATTGACTACAATCTGTATAGACACATCATTGATAAACGCTCTGATTTTGACCGCATCATTTACCCTTGAGATAATCTCCCCCACTTTCATGGTATCAAAAAAGCGCTGAGGCAGTGTCAAAATATGCTTGTAATAGCCCAAGATCAGGTATTTGTCTATCCGCTGTCCTGTTTCTAATACCATAACACTCTTCACAGCTCCGATAAAAATCTGAAACAATAAAATCAGCACCATAGCGATAGACAACAGGTTCAACAGTATTGTATTTCCATCGATGAGTACATAATCTGTTATCTTTTCAATATACAGTGACGTCGATAGTCCCAACACCGTATATACCACAGCACCGATCAATGCTTGGATAGCAACCGTCTTATGAGGCTTTACCAAATTCCAGAACCTTCCGTAGACACTGACCTTTTCGTTGCGCTGCTCGAAGTACTCATTTGGCTCTAAAAGAATCAATACACCCGTCCAAATCTTTTGAAAATCCGCCATACTATACTTTTCGATCTTGCCATATGCAGGATCCATAACCTCTACCTGATTCTTATCTATTTTATAGATGACGACAAAGTGATGCAACTGCTCCATAACTACCACATGAGCAATAGCAGGCAAAGGAATCTGGACTAAGGCATCCATATTTCCTTTGACACCCTTGGCATTGAATCCCATGTCATTCAACCCTTGTGTCATTCCCAGGATATTGGTACCTCGGGTATCTGTGTGACATAATTGCCTAATTTTGGCTATAGGAAGATTGAGCCCATAATATGCCCCAACCGAGGAGAGGCAGGCTGCGCCACAATCCTTGATATCCTGCTGTTTTACTAAAGTTCCTTTTTTCATATGTAAATAATTGCTTCATGATCCCTATGTCGACGGATCGCAGTGACTTTTAATCGTTTTTAACCGTTCCGGATCACCCGGTATTATTTATTTTTTGACATGGCAATCCCATTAGAATAACCCATTATTCTTTACGATTAGCGTATTTCAGTAGCTTACTTTTAAATCAGATTTGGATTGAACCAGTCATCAACCCGATCAAACAGCAGTTGCCATAGCGTTCGATCCAATAAATAAAACCGAGCCGTATAGGTACTTCCTTTTTGTACCTCTCCTTTATACCCGTTCTTTAACTCGAGATGATTCTTTTCCATAGAGCATCTGACCTTAAAAAAGCTCTGCCCTCCCTCCGTTGCCATGATATTTTGATCAATATCCTCAACCTTACCGTCAATCATCCCCCATTGGTTATAATTGTAGGTATCAATCTGAAAACGGACCTTTTGCCCTTTCTTTATTAATCCGATATCACTGGGAGACACCATACATTCGGCGACAAGGTTATTATCCACAGAGATTTCAACAATAGGCTGCCCTTGTATTAAGAAATTACCCTCATTGACTCCCGATAGATTAACCAAACGACCGGCTATTGGAGCACGGATAACATAGTTCTCACCTTCAATTTCTATTTGCGAAATATCATTCGTTACGGTGGTCAGTTGACGCTGTATATCTCTTTTTTGCGCCTGCCATTGCGCCATTTGTTGTTCTTCTAGAGCTTTGACCTTACTTTTGATATTCTTGAAACTAAAGTAAGTCTTATCATACTCGGCTTGTGGGATGACCCCCTGCTCAAACAGCACTTTTGCTCGAGCTAGTTCTTTTTGAGCCAATTCCAGCTGTGCCCTCAGTTCTTCTGTTTTTTCCTGCAACGTGCTTACTTCCTTCTGATACTGTCCTGTCAACAGATTCGAAAAATCACCTCTTACCAATTTGGACAAATCATGCAACTGCGCATTATAATCACTACTCAACCCCACCTGAAGGTGTTTCTTAGACTCAAGGTGCTGGGATGTCACGACTAACAGTGTATCCCCCGCCGCAACCAGTTGGTTATTGAACTTGAGATTAGATTTGACAATCTTTCCACTTACGACCGAAGCTAGCTTTGTATTCTCCGATACAGGACGGACAATTCCTCTTGAAGAAGTTGAAATAGGAATTTTAACAAGGGGCATAATTGCTATCACGCAGACAAGCATAACAAGTATGGAAATATAGATCGTGTTTCTTTTCATTTTTTATGTTCTTTAAGTCAGGATTTATACCCCTTCCCGTGTTTCATCTTTTAGCTAAAGGCAGGTATGCATTTACCTTATACCTCCTTTGATGCCCTAAAAGTAAAAGCAGTTTTGAGCAAATAAATAATTCGTTTATGATTCGCTCCAGTGGCTTTACAATCCGTATTCTGACGGATTTAAGAACAAGTATTATAGCTATAAAAAGCCAAATAGTAGCTTATAGCTGTAATAAGCAACGAGATACCGTCAAAAATAAATTACAAAAAAACAACATTTAAACACTTGTTTAAATTAAACAAGTGTTTAAATTTGCTTCGCTTTTTTTAAAAAATAAAAGCACCGCTCTTATTCTATTTGATAATTCAAGTGTATATAAATGGGTTTTAACGAAAAACAAACAGATATTCTTCTTGCGGCAGAAAAGCTTTTTTCTACACAAGGATTCGACAGCACCTCTGTTCGTGATATTGCGACCGAGGCGAATGTCAACGTCGCCATGATCAACTATTATTTTGGCTCCAAAGACGGTCTTTTGGACAGCTTTTTTGAATGGCGGATTCCTGATTTCATGATTGATACCGAAGAACTCTCCCTCATGGAATGTTCTTTAGAAAAAATCGATAAAATGATTGAAAAATACATTAAGGCGATGAATTCTCATCGGGAAATTTACCGTTTCATCGCTATCGAAAGTTCTTTAAAAAGGCGTATGCTGCTATCAGAACCCTTTAGTAAACTGAAGATTCATAATCTGAGTACCATCTCAACTATCATCAATGAAGGTATTGCCAAAGGGGTATTCAGTGCGAACAACAACC
>JAITLW010000398.1 GCA_031277715.1 Sphingobacterium sp.
AATATCTTGCTCAGCCGCCTTTTCAATCTGTGCTAACGTCTTTTTAGATACTACGGATTTATCTTTGGTAGGAACATCTTTTTCCGAGGCATACTTATCCATATGTTTGATAAGGAGCCAGGCGTTTTCCTGTTGCCCTTTCATTCTGACAAGCGCAAATTCACCTTGAAGTTTTTTACCTTTTAAACGGACTTTGATACTTCCGGCCATCCATTGTTTATATAAATCTCTTTCGGCCGACTTTTTATCTTTATAAGGTTCTAAGGGCTCGTAGGTTCCCACATCCCAGATGATCACCGTTCCTGCACCATAGTTCCCTTTGGGAATGATCCCTTCAAAATCTTTATAATCGTAAGGATGGTCTTCCACTTCCATCGCCAGGCGTTTATCTTCAGGGTTCAAGGATGGCCCTTTGGGTACGGCCCAACTTTTCAGGACACCATTAACTTCCAGTCTGAAATCATAATGCAAACGTGTCGCATCGTGCTTCTGAACCACGAAACGAAGTTCATTTTCACCAGGCTTCCCTCCCACCGGTTCAGGAGTATCATCAAACGAACGCTTCTTTTTATAGGTAGAAAGTGCCATAACTAAATCATTTACATGTTTAGAACATTCTGCACGTTAAATAGTTCCTTCTTAGAAAAAAAACGAAGAATTAAAGACAAGTCAATATAAATATCCAAATTTACGCGGGCTGGTACCCTTGGATCTGGATGTCCAACTTCTAACGCCGACCGCAGGGAATTTACGCTAGAGCTCTAAATATTGGGAACCCGGACTCGATTCCACCAGACAGCGAATATCCAATCCTTGGGTAATGCAGAATCGCATGGTTGGTGCGTTACATACGCGTAAAGTCTAGTTCTAGCACTTCAATGTCTTTTTCCTCTTGTTCAAGACCACAACTTCTTAACTCTGACCTGCATTAGGTATAAAAAGAGGGTCATTTTTTTTTATAAAAATGAAATAAAAAAAACTGACATACGTTAAGATATTCTTAATGTAAGTCGCGCGTTATCACTTGCAACACAATTGAGGGAGCTATTGAGGGAGTTACACCTAATCTCAAAAAGAGACTTGCCAAACTCGAATCAATAATACGGATACTTTCAGAAATTTAAAGTTAGAGGAAAATAAGGGTATACGCCTAAGGTGATAGCATACCTTGCTCGTGAACAGAATAGAAGCTTTACAAATTATGTTATACTATATCTCTAAAGAAATGAAAGGGAAATCTACAAAAAAACCAGTCGCATAAGTAATAAACGCTTCACAGCTCGGATAAATTTAAAAATATAACTATCTTGGCTTACCTTTGTAATTCGGGCAGACCAATATGGCCTATTTAGAAGTACGATAATTATATTTATGGATTCTTACATCGAATATTCGGACAAGGAGCTTGCTATTCTGCTTAGTCAGGATGACCAAGGTGCTTTTCGGCATATTTTTGAAAAATGGCATAAAAAACTTTATCACTTTTGTATACGTTACCTACACAATCCGGAACAATCTGAAGAAGCCGTCCATGATACGCTAATTAAGCTCTGGACGACTCGTCACAAGCTAGATCCGGATCAATCGCTAGAAGGGTTGCTCTACACCATTTGTAAAAGACTCTGCCTAAACCGTATTCGAGAGGCCACTCGTTTTAGTGCTGCCGCGGAGGAGCTCTGGCTAAATTATCTGGATCGGAGTAACGGAACGGAAGAATTTCTAAATCTTGTAGAACTCCAAAATTTTACCGATCAAGCTGTTCAGAAATTGACCAAACAACAGCAACTTGTTTTTAAGATGAGCAGGTATGAGGGATTAAGTCAACAAGAAATTGCAGAAAGGCTTAATATATCCAAAGAAACTGTAAAAAAACACAGTTCCGAAGCTCTAAAAACACTCCGGGTTCAATTCGATAGTTACTTTCAACTCGTCGCAATTTTTATGCTATTCAACAAATTTTAGTTTTTTTTCAAATCCAACTACTCCCATGTCTGATTTGCGGTGTATTATCATTTAATAGCACCATCTTGAAACCATCTAAGACATGAATGAAGAGAACTATATCATCCAGCACCTACTGGAAAAGTATACTAACGGAAAAATCAGTAAAGCGGAATATGATAAACTCCTGTCGTATCTGAATGAATATGACACGCTAGAAGATGTTGAATTGTTTATGGATAAAGATTGGAAAAGTCTTGACAACTATCCTCTCTCCCACTCCAAGAGCGCGGATATTTTCCAAGGTATCGTTGAAGATCCTCGCTATACCCAATCTATCCCTCGCCGTAGAAATAAGACTTCGATCATTAAATTATCGAAATGGGGAGCGGCAGTTGCTGCAATAATTCTGGTTATTTGGGGGGTACAGCTTTATGATCAAAATAACCCGAAGACAAAATCTGAATATGAATTGCCCAAAAAGCACGGAATAGTAGCAGGCGGAAATAAAGCAACAATAACATTAGCGAATGGCGAGCAAATACTATTGAGCGAAAATCAAAGCGGTATCGTGATCGATGATGAACAGTTGACCTATAATGATGGTACTTCGCTTGGTCTACCTGCGGGATCTTCGACCACCCTGACACAAACTATTGCAACCCCAAAGGGAGGAACCTACCAGATCACCCTATCCGATGGGACTAAGGTCTGGCTAAATGCTGCCACAAGCCTAACCTATTCTACGCATATGGGCGCATCAAAAACACGTCTTGTTAAACTGGACGGAGAAGCCTACTTTGAGGTAGCAAAGGATCCAAGAAAACCTTTTGTCGTGGAGAGTAAAAATCAAACCATAGAGGTACTGGGGACCCACTTTAACGTAAACAGCTATAGTGAGGAAACAGTGAGCCGTACTACGCTACTAGAGGGGGCTGTAAAAGTTAACAATACCCTTTTAAAACCGGACCAACAGGCTATGCTCCAAGGCAACAACATCCACATTCTGAATGTGGATGCAGAAAGAATGATCGCCTGGAAAAACGGCAAGTTCATTTTCAAAAGTGAAAGCTTGGAAAGCATTATGTTAAAACTTTCTAGATGGTACGATGTAGAAGTCATCTATAAAGGAGATTTCACAGATAAAGTTTTCACGGGTTCAATCAGCCGCTACGACGATATTTCGGAAATTCTAGACAAAATATCGTTTACAAAAGCTGCCAAATTTAAAATTGAAGGAAGGAGGATTATCGTCATGCCATAACATATTCTAACTAAATAGCTAAAAAAAACGGGAGTACTTCGACCTACCCCCGTTTAACTGTTTGGCCAATCATTACAATTCATTACGAGAACTAATACTCAACTAACCAAACAATTCAAAATTAATGAAAATTGATGAAAAATATGGGGCGAATATTCGTATGAAAATGCTCCAAAAAATACTATTGATTATGAAGTTGACCACATTCATAATGCTTTTTTCTCTGATGCAGGTAAGCGCCGTTACCAACGCCCAGATTACCATAAAGGGGAAGAATATATCACTCCAACAGGTATTGGATAAAATAAGTGCACAAAGTGGCTACGATTTTATTTACCTCGATAAAGATATCAATCACCTTAAACTAATTGATGTCGATTTTAAAAATGCCAGTATCACGAATGT
>JAITLW010000053.1 GCA_031277715.1 Sphingobacterium sp.
CACCTCCGTAGGTGCTGAAAGATCTCCGCCACACATCACCCAACCTAACTTTTCAGAGATTTTCTTATCATGATCCGAGATATAATTACCGGCACGCATAGAAGAAGCACCTACATAGACAATGCCCAATCCTTGATTGCCGAGCACTTTGATATCCTGTCTCGGTGCTGGCTGTACATATCCAGCATCAGCCAATTCTATAGCTTTAGCTTTTGCATCAGCCAATAACCGTGCACGATTCATACTAATAGCATACTTACCTTTCTGCAGATAACCTAACTCAAAGGCTTCAACAGCAGATGTAGATACTTTGGCCTGACCTATGGTAAGGAATTTATCTTTCAGTGTGTTTTGGGTAATTTGATCGTCTTTAAATTCATCAGAAGCACGTAAGGCAAATTCTTTAGAGCCACCGCCACCAGGAATCACTCCGACACCAAACTCGACCAATCCCATATAAGTCTCTGCATGTAACTGCACAAAATCCGCATGCATAGAGAACTCACAACCGCCTCCTAAAGCCAATTGGAAAGGAGCAACCACAACAGGTATCGCAGAATAACGAATACGCATCGAGGTATTTTGGAACATACGTACCGCCATATTCAACTCGTCATAATCCTGCTCTACAGCCATCATGAAAATCATTCCAATATTCGCACCTGCTGAGAAATTTTTACCGTCATTGGATATAACCAGTCCCCTATAGTCTTTCTCAGCGATATCTATAGCCTTATTAATACCTTGTATTACATCCCCTCCAATGGTGTTCATCTTCGTATGGAACTCACAGTTGATGATACCGTCGCCAAGATCGATGATAGATACTCCAGAGTTCTTCCATATGGTCTTCGCCTCACGGATGTGGTCTAGCACGATCAGCTCTTCAGCCCCAGGGATTACTTTGTAAGATTTAGTATTGATATCATAATAATGACGTACACCATTCTCTACTTTATAGAACGATTCACAACCGGCCTCTAACATATCATGCACCCACTGCGCCACTTCACCACGTTGTCCCGGAAGTCGTTTTTCTTCCTTTTTAATCTTCTCTAACGTCTCCCGTACCCCCAATGCATCCCATACTTCAAATGGACCGATCTCCCAACCAAACCCAGCACGCATGGCATCATCGATACGGAAAAAATCGTCCGTAATCTCGGGTACCCTATTCGAAACATACTCAAACAATGGATAATGCATAGCACGGAATAATTCTCCCGCTTTATCCGTCCCTTGTTCATATACCTTCATCCGTTTGCGGATATCTTCTACCTGTTTGGTCGCTTCCAACGTAGCCGATTTTACTTTTGACTGAGGGCCGTACTCTAGTGTTTTAAGATCTAAAGACAATATTTCAGAAGCACCATCGGCCCCTCTTACCTTCTCATAAAATCCTTTTTTCGTCTTCTCTCCCAACCATTTGTTGGTGACCATCTGGGTAATGAAACTAGGCAATGTAAATACCCCCTTCGCCTCATCGTTAGGCGCGTTTTGATCCAGACCGTTAGCCACATTGACCAAAGTATCCAATCCCACTACGTCTGCAGTACGGAAGGTCGCCGACTTTGGGTGCCCCATTGCCGGTCCAGTATATTTATCCACTTCTTCTACCGTCAACCCCAATTGATCGACAAGATGGGTCAATGCTAACATCGAGTACACACCGATCCGATTACCAATAAAAGCAGGGGTATCTTTACACAACACCACTGTCTTACCCAACATTTTATCGCCGTAATGAATAAGGAAATCAACAACCTCTTTATTCGTCTGAGGAGTAGGTATAATCTCTAACAGCTGTAAATACCGAGGTGGGTTAAAAAAGTGAGTCCCACAAAAATGAGCAACAAAATCTGCCGAGCGCCCTTCTGTCATTAGGTGGATAGGAATACCGGAGGTATTGGAAGTTATGAGCGTGCCAGCCTTCCGAAACTGCTCTACCTTATCAAAAACGGACTTCTTAATATCTAATCGTTCGACCACCACTTCAATAATCCAGTCGACCTGAGCAATCTTGGCCATATCATCGTCAAAATTGCCTGTAGTTATCCGCTTAGCAAACGACTTGCTAAATAAAGGTGCTGGATTAGACTTTATGGCCGTGTCAAGCGAAGTATTTACAATACGATTACGTACAGCTGGGTGATCGAGTGTCAGTCCTTTAGACTCTTCCGCAGGAAGTAATTCTTTGGGAGCGATATCCAATAGTAGGACCTCCACACCAATATTGGCAAAATGACAGGCTATTCGCGACCCCATCACGCCAGAGCCCAATACGGCTAACTTTTTAATGTTTCTATTCATCTGCAAATAATTTATTTCTTAATAGCCGCCAACTAGCGGATCCAGATTATCTTCGATGAGCTCGCAGGCTCGGTTATTTTCAATGGTGTTTATGTTTTACAATCGTGGACATTTCATATGTAATAAGCTATTCCGCTTCCACCATCACCATAGGCTCGGGGTCATAATCACTCGCTAGATCATTTACCTTAGCCAGCATTTTGATCAACTGTACCCGCTCCTTCTCCGATAGCTGCGCTTCTAAATACTCATTAAACCCCCGTACCACATTTTTTGCCACTCTGCGCTTTTCCACGCCAAGAGGGGTTAGATAGACCTTCACGGACCGCTTATCTGTTGTACTCGCCTCCCGATATATAAAACCAAGCCCTTCTAAGTTATTTAACACCCGAGATAGCGAAGTGGTTTTTACGCCTGTGGAATTTGCAATCTGGGAAACAGCGGTTCCCTCCTTGTGGATATTTATTAAAATATATCCTGCAGCCTGTGTAAAACCATGTTGTGAAGCAATATTATTATATTTGTTCGCAACAGTTTGCCAAGCCGCTTTTAAAAAATAGTCGATTGTATTATCTTGGTTCATTGTTGATTATTGTGACCTACCTGCATTTTATTATGCAAGCATAACAAATCTAACAGTTTAACTTGTATATTCCAAATACTTATCCCAAAATATTTAAGCGAAAAACACATGGCTAAACATTATTTTTTTCCCTGTCAGCGCGAGATAGATTCGAGAATACAAAGCATTTTATTTAGGTTTGTACTTGGTTAAAAACAAAGTAATATGGCATTAGTAAATATTCCGCGCCTAGACCTACTGCACTACACCGAAGGCAGTATCGATCAGCGTAAACAATTTGTACAAGACATTGGTAAGGCATTTAATGAGACTGGATTTGTTACCATTGCAAATCACGGATTAAGCGAGGAGCTAATCGCTGAACTATACCAAACCGTCAAGGCGTTTTTTGACCTACCTCAGGAAACGAAGGATAAATATGAATTTCCCGAACTTGCAGGTCAGCGTGGCTACACCACAAAAGGAAGAGAAAAAGCTAAAGATTCCAAAACCCCGGATTTAAAAGAGTTTTGGCAACGTGGACAGACTATCGTTGGAGAAGACTATTCTAAAACAGACTTCCCTGATAACCCATCCGTAGATGAGTTACCCCGTTTTGACATCGTAACTGGCGAGATTTACAAGAAACTAGAAAACGCAGGCCGCAATCTATTAAAAGCCATAGCGACCTATCTGGAGCTGGAAGAGAATTATTTCGAAAAGCATGTTATTAATGGAAATTCTATTCTTAGAGCCATTCATTACTTTCCGATCGAAAATCCTGAGGCCCTAGCTGCTGATGCGGTGCGTGCAGGTGCACATGAGGACATCAATCTTATCACCCTATTGATAGGGGCATCCGCAGATGGATTAGAAGTACTGACAAAAGATGGAGAATGGTTTCCTATTAAGGCTAAAGGAGAGGATATCGTTGTCAATGTTGGGGATATGCTACAACGACTAACAAACAACAAACTGAAGTCGACGACACATCGTGTAGTAAACCCACCAATCGAGTTGATGAAGACTTCACGTTATTCAGTACCGTTCTTCTTACATCCTAAGTCTCAAATGAGCCTTGCTTCATTGGATTCGTGTATAGATACAGCGCACCCTAAAGCATATGAAGACTACACTGCGGGGCAATATCTAGACGAACGTCTACGAGAAATTGGCTTGAAAATGTAACACACTTTTTCTACCGACATATTATAAAGATAGGGGATGAATCCTTTTATTGAACTCATCCCCTATATAAACAGTAAACTTCGGTAGTTTACAACCTAAACCCTACCCCAATATTCATATAGATATTATGGAGTCCAAAACTGATACTTTCAAAACCTGTATTCATAATGCTGTTGAAGCCATAATCGAACTGACCTAACACATGAAAGCCTGAACCAAAACCATACCGAGCACCTAGACTTGCTCCGACATCATATTTACGAATCGAACTATCAAAATTATAGGCAACGTTAGAAACTCCAACCTTTTCTCCTGTTGGAGTTTCACTACGCATATACCCCTCTATTGCTTCACCATAGAACCTTCTGCTTAATGCGTACGAGAGATAAGGTCCGAACTGTAAATCCCAACGGTTACTCAATTGATAAGTGACCTGCAAAGGGACCGTCAAATAAATATTATCAACCTTAGTCGTTATATCACCATAGTAATAACCTCTTACATTTTGACTCGGATCATCCGCTCCATTAAATGTAGTCTTATACCCCTTCACTCCTGCTTTCGCATACATACCCTTTCCTTCTAATACAAGACCTGTCCTTATTCCCCAAGTAGGGTTGACTTTATACTCTGTATTTATTTTAATAAAAAGAGGCAGACCTCCAAGACCATAACTCTGGATATCCCTAATTTCTTTTGGAATACTAAGTGGAGCGGCACCACCGACTTTTACCCCACCAGACATATCAAACTCCCATTTAGACTCACCCTCTTGCGCCATACTACTGGTAACAACAAAAAAGGTAGCTATTAGCACTATTATATTTTTATGTAACATATTTTCTTAATCTTTTGTAACTACCTTAAAATTATCAACCACTAAAGTACTTCCTACAGCCCCTTGAAAGGCGGCCCCATTAATACTAGAGGAGAATACAACTGCAAGATTATAATGATAACCATCTAATTCTTCTTTCACAATATTCCCTTTAAATTCGAAAGGAGTATTAAATTTGACCAAACCATTACCCGCAGTCGCTTTACCATTCGGTATACGCGCTATAGCAACGATACTTTCATCCGTAAGACTATTATCATTGGACAAATAAGTCAATCCCGTTCTTTTCTGCAGAGCCACTCGATTATAAAGCACAGCATAGATATCACATTCATCCACAGTATTAGGGACTACTTTATTAGACTTATCTTTGACTACACTTCCTGGACGATAATAATAGTGACCTTCGAAAGATTGTGGCATTTTATTGAAAGGCAAACCAAACTTGGTTATTGGATTCACCAAACTAGATGCATCAATTGATCCAATAAAAAGATTTCCTGCGGCAATCGGCATCCCTACCAGCCCTCCCAGGAAACCAGTCGATATCGTTTTTAAATAAAGGGCAGACTGCCCTGGTTTTACCCATTGCGGATCATTGGTTACTTGCGTAGGATAAGACTCTGGCTTTGGATTACTTCCTGCTAACAAAGAATAAGCGGCATTCCCAGAGCCCCACAACGGCTGCTTCATTCCTTCAAAGTTCTCGTAGAAAACTACATAGTTCTTTACCTTATCAAACTCGTAGGTATCAAAAGAAGATTGCTGAGGAACAGAGGCTTCCAACAAAGTGACTGTGTATTTTTTAGAATAATTACCATCCTCTGAAGTGACAGTATAGACGACGGGATAAGTAAAATCCTGTTCAGATCCCGAAGCCGGCGTCACAGTTGCTCCAGAAGTCAGCTTAAGATTAAGTGCGAACTTGCTAACCTTAATTTTATCAGGCTTGATATAAACCACGACACTGGCATTATTGATGATAGGACTCACATTCAGTATACTGTCAGCGATCATCACATCGACTATATCCGCCTCCATATTTGGAGCCTCATCCTTGATACAGGAGGATAAAGAAAATGCCGAAAACAACAAAAATAAAATACGGTATTTCATAAATTTCTTAATAAAAAATAAAGGACCCTTTCATAGGGTCCAAAATGTAGCGCAAAGCTACTATTATTATTACATTTTTGCACCAGCCCTCCTTACTTATGACTATTGCTAAACAAAATCTTTACATTCCTCTGTTTAATCTAAAAGTCATATTATTCACTGTCGCCGATCTCTTCCTGTATTTTCTTTGGCAAACTTTGAAAAACAAGTTGGTAACTATGATCGACCAATTCAAACAATCTGTCATCTGGCAATTCTCTATTAGCATAGACGGTATTCCAATGTTTTTTGTTCATATGGTACCCGGGCAACACCGTACTTTCGTACTGCTCCCTCAGCTCCACGGCATACTCCGGATCACACTTTACATTAAAACTCAACTGATCCACCTGATCCAACCCGACCAATAAAAACACTTTACCTGCTACCTTGAACACCAGCGTTTGGGGCCCAAAAGGCAACTCCTCAGAAACAGCTTTCTGACGTAGACAATATTCTCGCAGTTCTTCGATATGCATAACCGTGACAAGTAAAACTGAATCCTTATTTCTCTACCGTATTAAGCAATTGAACCAACTCCTGTTGAAGTTCTACACCCTTATCCGCATTATACCAAGTCTGAAAGTAGGTCTTGATATCTTCAAATTCCTTTCCCTCAGCCTTCATTTCCTCAAAAATCTGTTGCAATGCCTCTGGTCTTGGTCCCCACACGGCAATATCCTCACTTGCCTCATTTCTAATAATCAGTTTAGGGATAGACTTACCACCATTAGTTAAGTATTGATCAATAAGGAATGGCGCTGTATCTCTAAGCTGTATATCCAAATTAATATTAGGATTATCCTTCACCAAACTATAAATCTGCGGCACGCTGTGCGCGGCATCACCACACCAAGGCTCTGTAATCAAAATCCAGGTTTGCTTCCCTTCCAACTCAGACAAAAATGCCTTAGCATCGTCGCTGGATTCAAATTTCTTCAACCAACGGCTCATCCGAGACCAATTGAGCTTCGCATAGTTAAAATATTCAGGATCGTTGTAAGTAGGATAATTGGATGGATTTGCCAATACATCTTCAAAATACGCTAGATAAGCTTCGAAAGTCATATTATTATATATTTTATTTATTTAAACCAACACAAACCTGTACCGATATGCAGAACAAAAAACGCCTCATATCGGGCACATCACACGCTACTCTTTACTAGAGATATTTCATTGGTAGACATTATCAAAAGACAAAAATAAGCATAATATAGCAACAAAATAGTCATCAAAATGTTGCAAAGCATTTAACATTATTTAATAAATGTTCACTCTATCTTTGACTTGTCTTTAAACCAATTGAATGAAAAGAATTATATTCAGCATCCTTATGTTAGTTGCCGCAAACTTAGTTTATGGTCAACACACCTTATCTGGTAGAATCATAGACAAGGCGGACAGTAAGCCGTTGACCAATGCATCTATTGTAATACTCAACCAAGATTCCATCATGCAACAGTTTACACGCGCAGACGAAGATGGAAAGTTTTCATTCAAAAGTTTAATGGACACGTCTTACCTACTTATCGTATCTTACCCTAAGTATGAACTCATTTCTAAAAAAATCAAGCTCGAAGGTTCAAGCTCGACACTCGCTCCTATAGCACTGAGCTCCCAGGCTAATCTAATAGAAGAAGTCGTCATACAACAACGCCTACCGATACGGATCAAAGGGGATACCTTAGAATACGATGCTGGCAGCTTTGAGACAGAGAAAAATGCCAAACTGGAGGATTTGTTACGACGCTTGCCCGGACTCTCTGTTTCGGGTGATGGTAAGATAACTGCAAATGGAAAATCGGTATCCAAAGTGTTAATAGATGGGGAAGAGTTCTTTGGCTACGACCCTAAAATCGCTATCCGCAATATCCGTGCAGATGCTGTTGACAAAGTACAGGTCTACGAAAAGAAATCTAAACAAGCTGAGCTAACAGGAATCGATGATGGTGTACGCGAAGTCACGGTCAATGCAGTCTTGAAAGAAGAAGCCCGGAAAGGTATTTTTGGCAATGCAGAGGTACTAGCTGGCACTAGCGATTTATATACCGGAAGCCTATTTGCTGCAAAATTCAATAAAACTGAACGAATCGGTATTACCGCAAACACCAATAACATGGGTGCTGGTATGGGACGCGAGGGTGGCTTACGCATGAATAGCCAAATCACAGGTAATCCACGCAGTACCTCTGTTGGGACGAATTATGAAAACCAGTTTTTTCAAAAGAAAGTCAACTTCAACGGTAACTATAATTTCAATAACAACAGCAACAACAATGCGTCCGAATCCTACAACCAACAAATACTAACGGGCAACGTCATCCAAGAGAGCTGGAGTAAAGCGGCAACAGAGAACTCCTCGGATGCACATGGTCTACGATCAGATATTAGATATAGAATTGACTCGACCTCCAATATGGAAGTTAATATAGGAGCTAATTTTGCCAAGAATTACAGTAGTAATACCTCCTTTAGCGAAACAAAAAACAACACTCAAGGAAATGTTAGTGACTTAGATGACAACACGGTCACAAACGGGGATACCCGTTCAAATGACATACGTCTCAATTACAGAAAGCGCCTCAATAAACGAGGAAGCTCTCTTAACTTCCATTTTAACAACAGTTACAATAAAAACGATTCCGAAAGTATTGTTAAGCAAACGGCTAACTTTTACACCAAGGATAGTGTCTCCGTCATAAACCAACAACGGATCAATAATACGCATAGTAATAATATTTCGGGGCAGATTCAGTATTCAGATCGTATCTCCAATAAAATCAACTACTCTCTAGGTTACAACATCAGCAATTCGACAAACAAAACGGAATTAAAATCCTTCGAAAGAGGAGATGGCAGCATGCCTCCCGTACTAGACATACTCTATTCTCAAGATCAGGAAACCATCAATATCAATCACGGTATGGTAGCCAACTTAAACTATTTTGTAGAGAAACTCTCGATCAATCTTTCCAACCGCACGACCTTCAAAGACCAATCTTTGACAGACGGCTATAGGAATATAGACCTCGACCGTACGTTCTGGGACAATGATATCAATATGAATGTCAACTACAGACTTTCTAACAGAAAGAATGTAGCCCTGTTCTATCAAAACAATTACAACATCCCAACTTTTGGCCAGCTCCAACCATTACAGCCTCAGACGAACCCTTTGTTCATTCAGCTCGGAAATCCGGACCTAAAACGTTCGAACAACAACTCCTTTAGACTAAATTACCATACAATGAGTCTATTGAAAGGAACGAGCTGGAACATGAATGCAGATATCGCGTTCACTACCGATCCTATAGTGAATCAGCAGACAATAGACACTGCAGGTGTAACGACGAGTTCATACATCAATGTAAACGGAAAATCCAGCTGGAGAGCGGGAGTGAATACAAACTTCAGTAAACCCGTATTTGACAAAAATACCCAGTTTAATGTATTCGGAAGTCTTAATTATAACAACGGATTCACCTATATTAAATACGGTCCTGACATCAAGACACAACAGTATGAGTTGAACGATCTACAGACGACCAGCCTATCCACAGGGTTTGGACTGAACGAACAGAACTCAAAAGGATTGGATTACGATTTCAGCTGGAGAGTGAGTGTAGACAACCAACGGAACAGTCTACAAAAAAACTACAATTATACAGCTTTCAACACCTCAGGTTCTGGGTTTTTCAAGTATTTCTTGCCTAAAAAATTCAACGTTAGCAGTAATATTAACTATTCATTAGATGGACCGACAAAATTTTACAAAAAAAGTCTACATCAGTTTTACGTCAATGCTGAAATCAGTAAAAAACTATTAAGTAACGAAAGTCTAACCGCTAGCATCAAGGGGTTTGACATATTCAACACTTTTAACAATATCAACAGATCCTCTTCTGAAACCGGCTTTAGTCAATCTAGCCAACAGATATTGACCCGATATATATTAGTAGGGTTAAAATGGGATTTCAACAAGAATTTAGGCAAGAAAAAAGAAGGATAATAGCTACAGACGTACACTGCTGTCCAATACGTTATATATAGAAAGGAACTCGACATGAATAAAATATTATTATTATCCCTAACGCTACTATTTGGCCTCTCTGTCCAAGCACAATATGCATACTTTGGCAACAGAGGTGTCATCTCATTCGACAAGATAAGCTATACCCGGGCACAGACGCGAGAGATGATAAAAAAATTTGAAGAAGCTGCACCTGGTCAAATGGGAGGCCGGCACTTTTGGGGTGGAGATATAAACAATATGCCCGACTCCCGTACCGAACGGATGACCATGTACTTTGACGAGAACGGAAGTCTGTTAATGCCCGAAGTAAGCGACGAAGAAAACAAAGACAATGCCCGTGGCCAGGCTAGGGCTGGTGGAGGCCGAGGCAACAGAGGAGGTGCTGCCATGGGCGCAATCAGCGTTCATGGCGGTGGCGGAGCCATGATGATGCGTGGAGCCCGTAGCCGTGGAGGATCATCAAAAGTACTTTACCAAAATTTAAAGTCCGGTCAGGCCGAAGTACAGGTAGAGCTCGATGATAAATATATCCTTAAAGACTCCTTGACAAACATCACTTGGCGGTTTACGGATGAATACCGAAATATAGCAGGATTCGAGTGTCGTCGGGTAAATGGCGCCACAGCAGACTCCCTATACCTGGTTGCATTTTACACCGACCAGATTCCCGTATCAGGAGGACCTGCATTAAGCCACGGCCTACCCGGAATGATCCTTGGACTCGCGATTCCCGAAATGCACATCCAGTATTGGGCGACAAAGATAGATTACCATAATGAAGTCCTGCCAAACGACTGGAGAGATAAAAAGACAAAGGCGATGACATTGGACGATTTTGCAAAGTCTGTTGGCAGTTTTTTCCAACGAGGCAATGACAGTGGGTCTGCTAAAAAGAGCATATTAGAGCAGATAATTTACTAAGTAGAGACATTTTGTCACAGTATACTGTCATATTTCCGACAAATTGAGGTTCTTTTTTGTTTTTTTTGAGCAAACATTGTGTTGGCATAAGGGTTGTTGTATTGGTATCAAGAATTAATAACTCGTAAACAACAATACATAAAAATATGTCTAAAATTATAGGAATCGACTTAGGAACTACGAACTCATGTGTAGCCGTTATGGAAGGTAATGAGCCCGTAGTAATTGCAAACAATGAAGGTAAACGTACAACTCCTTCTATTGTAGCATTTGTAGATGGTGGAGAGCGTAAGGTAGGAGATCCTGCTAAACGTCAAGCTATCACTAACCCCCACAAAACTATATACTCAATCAAACGCTTTATGGGTACCTCTTTTGATGAGGCCTCTAAAGAGTTATCACACATCCCTTACAATGTTGTAAAGGGAGATAACAACACTCCACGTGTAGAGATTGATGACCGTAAATACACACCTCAAGAAATCTCAGCGATGGTTCTTCAGAAAATGAAGAAAACTGCTGAAGACTATTTAGGTCAAGAAGTAAGC
>JAITLW010000089.1 GCA_031277715.1 Sphingobacterium sp.
AGCGTTTCTAAATCGCTCGAGCTGTTCACTTTCTGGGTGGATAGGTAATGCGTTCAATAAATCCGATAATTCTATAATCCTAGGATTTTTAGAATGTATTTGACCGGGTTCCAACTGAAAATATAAATCTAAAGCGAGAATAAGCTCATCGCGTTGCCATTTGGGATTACGCTTCTTCTCCATCAAAATCCTTTAGGTTTTCTTCGAATTCTTTCAACCATTGAGCATCTACTTTCTTAATTGCTTTCATTATAGTATGCTCGGGTACCTCCATATTTAATTCATAAATAGCCTCACCGCGATTTCTGGGGTCTTTATCATTTTCAGATTTTCTGAAAGTACTAGTGTTGTTTACTAGTCCCTTCAATAAACCGCTTGTCCAGTCAATAGAGGTTTCTAAGTTTAGAACTGGTGGCAGTTTAGGAATTATATCAGAGTTAACAAATTGAGTACCCTTTGGGAAATTTTTTATAATAATTATAACATAAGCATTTATAAAACTGGAGATTACCTTTGTTTTTTCATTTGTTGATTTTTGCTGTATATATTGCTGTGTTTCAATACTTACTGTATTTAGCTCAAATGGCTGAAAATTGTCATCGATAAAATCTTCAATAGCTCTGTTAAATATTCGTGATATGTAATATGCAGCTTCTAGCGACACTTTTTTCTTTAATGAGGAATACTTTAAATGGTGTTTTATAAGTAAATTGTCTATATCAATCGCAGAAAGACCTAAATGCTTCCCGGCGATTTCAATATTTTTTAGAAAAATATTCGGTATATCCATCTTGCTGAAATAAAGTGATTTCCATTTTTTTTATTCATTTTGTTAAATGGAAATGATTGTTTATATTTGCTTTATAATAATTGCGACAATAAGTGTGGGGACATTCCTACACTAACGATGTCCTCTCGTTTGGAAAAACGGTCAATTTTAGCCCACGAGAGTCACCGTAAGGTCGCCCATTAATGCTGGATTATTCTATCTTTGTAATAAACCCAGTGGGCGTGCCTTATGTAAGACTTTCTAGGGGCAAACCGAGTTACTCGTGTAGTTTTTCGGTTAGGTTTACTTGACCGTTTTCCTCAACTAGAAAGCTTTAAGGTTCGCCCTTTTGGTTATTTACCAATGCGCTTTTCCTAAAAGCTTTCTGAGCGTCATCGTTTTTATAAACTTTTAAGATTATGAAACGATTAAAAACCACCAAAATGAACCAACACGACCCGATCCAGGATCGCAGTCTCCGGTTTTTCCATTCACTATTTCAAAAGAACATTATCGCTCCGCCAGAGTAAAGTTGATATTCAGGTATACAGAAAGGGGGAGGTGAGATTGCCACGTCGTTTTTCACTACGTGCAAAAACGTCTCGCAATGACGACTAAAATAATAATCGTCAAAGCCCATTTCTGACACCGGCCTACAGTACAATACAATGAAAGTACAGTAGACTGATATCATGTTTTTATTCTAGCACATTAAAGATATAGATAACTTTCTATTCGTACAAATTTGTTTGTATTTCATATTGTATTTAGGTGCAAGATGGAGGTCGGTTATTGTATTATTCTTTTGAAATGCCACGTAGCTAACGTTCAAACCAATTATTATCTCGATAGGTGGCATTCAGAAATCAAACTGATTTTTGAACAGCAATGTACTAATCATTGCATAGTATCCTTAAAAAATGAACATTCTTTTAAAGGCTGGGAGAGGACTGCCCGTTCTGAAGCAGTCTAGCAAAGCCATAAATACCAATAAGATGGGGCAGGATGCCCACCGTATCAAAGCAAATGCAACTAACGAACCGCAGCGGACAAGAGACGAATCGTACTCGCAGATACTGTCCTCCATAGCACGGAAGATAGATCAGATCGACTTCGACGATTATTGTCCGAGCAGGGTTATTGAGGGGTTCTGGGCAAGGTACAATTGGAACAAGGAGACCTTCAATCTATTTGACTTAATACTTGCCGCGCAGGGGATTAACACCAAGCCCGATCAGCAGGATGCGTTCCTGGAAGATTTTGAATACTTCATAATAGCACAGTATACTATCTATTACATGAACTATGACTATGATATTTTGGGGTTCTGCTATGTAGAGGAAGAGTTGCGAAGCACCAAAGAAGGAGTGAGGAGAGGTCTTTTGACCCGATTGGTAGGCATACAAGGGAGGGGGATATAATGAAGCAGATAAGACAAAATAAAGATAAACTGCTTCTCCCGCTAGGGCGGTATCGCAGTGACGTATTGTTAATGATATTCTGTGTGTTGTGTCTTGGCCATTTGGTTTCTCCTGCCTACGGGCAGGAGGCCAATGGCTTGAACAGTATTAAGCCCATCAGGGTTGGTGATAAGCTCCCGCCGGAATTTTGGACAAAGGAACATATACTTTATAGAAAAGGAGACACTACTCGAATAACGCTCGAACATCTTCGTGGCAAGCCATTCATCATTGATTTTTGGGCCACTTGGTGCGGTACCTGTATCCAAAATTTTGAAAAAATTCATGACTTTCGAAAAGCTGTCCATAACCAGATTGATGTAGTTCTTGTCAATAGTGATTTAAAAAATGATGATCTAAAGAAAATCGGGAAGGTTATTTCAGATTCGAGTCATTTTGTAGGTGATATCGGACAGTCTATAGTGTTTGATACTTATTTGAAGAAAATGTTTCCGCATCAAGCCATCCCTCGTTACATCTGGATAGATCATACCGACAGGATTCGGGCGATTACTGGTTTTGACTTTGTGACGTTAGATCAAATTCAGAAAATGGTGAGACGTAGTAAAGGTATATACTGGTAGTATGAATAGGCTAGTTATAACAATGCTGCTATTATGCTTATCCATGATAGGCGGAGCACAGGTTAAATTGTCTGGTAAGGTAACAGACAAAAAGGGAAAGACAGTGGATCACGCTACGGTTAACTATCTCCAGAGTAGAACCAAGACAGACTCTTTAGGCCGTTTTGAAATAAAAGTGTCTGAGTCATCAGGAAGTATTACCATTCATAAGATGGGATTTCAGGACCAAACGATTGGCTTTAATGCCACTAATCTTGCCAATGGAATCATCATAGAGCTACGTAGCAAGTACGCGGAGATAGAGGAAGTGGTGATTAATAATGGTTATCAGTCCATCAATAAAGAACGCTCAGCAGGTTCGTTTTCGGTTATTTCCCGTGAGCAATTGGACGCTCGCCCATCGATTAATCTACTGGATCGTCTGGATGCTGTAGCTCCTGGATTACAGTTTGATAACCGTACGGGCGGGGCCAAGATCAATATCCGAGGTATTAATACCTTAACAGAGGGACTTATGGGACCGTTGATTGTTGTAGATAATTTTCCATTCGAGGGGTCTATGTCGGACATTAATCCCGAAGATGTGGAATCGGTAACGCTCCTAAAAGATGCTACTGCTGCTTCTATATGGGGATCTAGAGCAGGAAATGGGGTTATCATCGTCACAACGAAAAAGGCTGCCGCTTTAGCTGGAAAAGCAAAAATTTCAGCGACGACCAATTTTAGGGTGAAGGATAGACCGAACTTCTTTTATGAACCTACTATATCAGCTCAGGATTTTATCGGGGTCGAAAAGATGCTTTACGAAAAAGGGTTTTATGATGATGTAATTAAAGATTTAGGGAATAGACGTACCATATTATCACCAGTAGTTGATTTATTGGTCCAGCACTCAAAATCATTAATTACACAAGAAGAGTTGGATACCGCTTTAGACGATCTAGGTAAAAATGATTATCGGGACGATTACCAGAACTATTTTTTTAGAAACGCACAGGATCAGCAATATCATGTACGGTTGGAAAGCCCAGGCGTAAAGCGTAGCCACAGTACAGGGATCGGTTTCGACCGCTCCAAGGCTCAGGTTATTACCAATAGCTCTAGTCGGATTTCGCTGTTACACAACAGTACATTCCGGCCTTTAGACAATTTTAGTGTAGCAGTAGATATTGGCTACACCTATGCCAATTCCAATACAGGTGGAAGCACCACGCTTCAGAATGTATACCCCTATACGGTTCTGGTTAAAGATGGGCTGGCTCAAGTTGTGCCTTATCGTTACAATCCTGCCTTTCTAGATACTGTAGGAAACGGTCAGTTTTTAGATTGGAGATATAGACCCTATGATGAGCTGAGGGCGACCAAGAATAAAAGCAGTAGAAATCAATTGAATAGTACCATAAGGTTACGTTATGCCCCCTTGCCAGGATTATCTACGCAATTGGTTTACCGTTTTGATAATACAGATGGGATACTGCAAAATATGCATACACAAGAGAGTTATATGGTACGGGATTTAATAAACAGTTTTACGCAGGTCGCTAAAAATGGCAAACTCACCTATCCTGTGCCGTTAGGTGCTATTTTGGATCGAAGTTATAGTGATGTATGGGCACACAAATTAAGGGGACAGGTCGATTTCGATAGAAGTTACGGCTCTCATGGCATCTCTGCTCTGGCTGGCGGAGAAATAAGTCACCGATCTAGTTTTTCAAATGCTTATCGCTTATATGGGTATAATGAAGACCTGCTGTTGAGTACACAGGTGGATTATCTTAAACCATATACAGTGTCTGGAAATTTAGGTGGGCAAGCCTATATACCGGATTATGTAGGTGATGGAGGCAGTGTGAATCGTTTTGTATCCTTGTTTTTTTTTTTTTTTTATCACTATAAGCATAAGTACATCCTAAATGGCTCTATGCGACGGGATGGCTCGAATCTATTTGGCGTAAAAACCAATGCCAGGTGGAAGCCATTATGGTCAGCAGGTATTGCTTGGGTATTATCAAAGGAAGCCTTTTTAGCCCAGAGCTCGTGGATTGATAATTTGAAACTTCGCTATACCCTCGGTCATAGCGGTAATGCAGGAAGTGGAAATACCGCTGACCCTATTATGCAATATCTAGGTAATGCCATGTATACCAATTATCCATATGCTATGGTGACACAACCCGCCAATCCAAATTTGAGATGGGAGGATGTACAAATGATGAATTACGCAGTGGATTTTGGGTTTTGGAAGGGTCGTTTTTCCGGATCTATAGAATGGTATAATAAGATTTCGACTGATTTGATTTCTGCCGAACGTATAGACCCTACTTCTGGATTTTCAACAGTAAGCCGTAATATAGGTGAAGTTAGAGGTAGAGGGTTAGATATGGAGCTGAACACACGGTTCAATGTAGGAAACGTAAATGTCCAGTCTGGCTTTGGCTATTCCTTTGCGACGAATAAAGTAACGAAGTATGATGGTGTAGTCCATGACGCTAGTTGGTACACGACCAATAAAGGCACTAATTTTGACCCTATAGTCGGAAAGCCACTTTATCCAATGTTCTCATATGCTTTCGAGGGTCTCGATGCCGCAAATGGCGACCCAATTGGTTTGTTTAATAAGCAACAATCGAAGAATTATAAGTCTATTTTGAAGGATTCTATCGGAAATGTTAATTTCCACGGATCGGGCTTGCCGACCTCGTATGGTTTTTTCAGAAGTACACTTAACTGGAAAAACTGGTCCTTGTATTTTTCTATATCCTACAAAATGGGGTATTATTACCAGACTTCTTCTATCGCCTATAACTCGCTGTATTATGGTCGTTCTGGTCACGCTGATTATTACAACCGTTGGCAAAAGCCAGGAGACGAGCTGAAAACATCAGTTCCATCAATCCAATATCCGGCATCAGCAGAAAGAGACCAGTTTTACTTGTACTCCGATGCAAATACCAGAAAAGGGGATCTGATCCGTATGCAGGATCTGCGTATATCTTATGCCTGGAAAAAAATTAGCCTCAGTACATCTGTAAATAATCTGGGCTTATTATGGACTTCGAACAAAGAAGGCAGGGACTCAGATTATTTAGGTATGCCACCTCAAAGGGTTTACAATCTAGGTTTAAAAATTAATTTCAATTAGTCATGACAAAGAATGTTTTATATAAAATTGGAAGCCTAGTTATAATGCTACTTACTACCGCTTTCTATGGGTGTGAAAAGTTTTTGGATGAAAAGAGCACGATGTCATTAATGATACCTAAATCCTATGCTGACCTGCAGGCTTTGATGGATGCCAATAACAATATTAATACGGGCATAGGCCCAGGCTTACTGGAGGTCGGTACCGACGACTATTACTTATTGCCTACTGTTGCCAATAGCTTACAAAGTTTTGATAAGGATAATTACTTTTGGAATGAATCCCCGGTATACACCACTTTAACAATGAACACGCAGTGGACGAAACCCTACATTCCTGTTTTTGTAGGAAATACGGTGTTGGATTACGTAGATCGTATCAATGAAAAAGATCCATTTAAATATAATATGGTTAAAGGATCTGCCTTATTTATTAAGTGTTATTCTTATCTTTTGCTCGCACAGGTATTTGCCCCGCCTTATCGTTTAAGTGGTGACAATGAGGAACCGGGTATCCCTTTAAAGATGAGTAGCGATGTGGCTGAAAAAACCATCCGAAGTACCGTAAATGAAACCTATAGGCATATTGTATCAGGATTAGAAGATGCCATAGCTTTACTGCCTGCTGACATTGATAATAGAATGCGTCCTTCCAGACCTGCGGCTTATGCCGCGTTGTCCCGGACTTATCTTATTATGGGCAAGTATCAGGAAGCCATGGAGAACGCTAAGCTCGCGTTAAAGGATTATGATGCATTAATAGATTATGCCACCTGTGATTCCAATGCT
>JAITLW010000154.1 GCA_031277715.1 Sphingobacterium sp.
GAGTAAGTCTAGAAAACGATTCTCTTTTTATCCATGCGTCTAAGAAGTTTTGGTTAAAGCATAATAACTTCAACAGTTTTGACCTTCTCTTGGTGGATCCTGTAGAAGGAATTGATACAACAGATCAAACCATGCGCCTTCAGTTCAACCTAAGCAACAATGGTGATATTAGTAGCATCAGCATGCCGTTAGAACCGAGCGTTAAGCCTATTGAATTTGTCCGGGAACTTACCGAAGTAAGCGTAGACGAGAAAGAACTTAAAAAATATGTAGGCGATTATAGCCTATCGAATATGACAGTGAAGGTCTATATTAAAAACAACACAACGCTCTATGCACTCGTTCCTGGACAGCCAGATTACGAACTTCTAGCTTTGGGCGACAATAAATTTGCAATAAAAGCGCTGACAGGATTCTTTCTTCAATTTGCGGTTGATGCAAAAAACAAGGTAAGCCAAGTGACATTTATACAGCCTAATGGAAATTTTCCGGCTAAAAAGGTAACGACAACGCCCTAAACAACAACGCCTGAGACTTATCATCTCAGGCGTTCTGATTTTAAGTATCCAGATCTAGATTATTTACCAAAAATTTCCGCCAGCTTATTATCCAATTCTTCTCCTCTTAAATACTTTGCTATAATTTTACCTTCCGGATCGATCAGGTAATTCATGGGAATAGCTTTTACCTCATACAATGCACCTGCTTCATTATCCCATCCCTTCAAGTCACCTACCTGCTTCCAAGTAAGGCCATCATCTTGTATCGCTTTTAACCACTTCGCTTTATCAGTAGCTTTATCCATCGATACGCCCAAGATCTCAAATCCCCGGTCCTTATATTGCGCGTAGGACTTTACTAAATTTGGATTTTCGCGACGGCATGGGGCGCACCACGATGCCCAAAAGTCCAATAGCACATATTTACCTCTAAAATCGGATAGCTTTACTGGATTACCATCTACATCTGGTTGCGTGAAGTCCGGTGCTTCCACACCTTCTTGTGTCTTTTTAACCTGTGCAATACGCTCTGCTACCTTACGGCCTAGTTCGGTATCGCGCAAAGAACCATCTAGTCCTAGAAACACTTTTTCTAAACCTACCGCATCAAAACCATCGCCCAAAATAGAACTCAATGCCATCAGTGCCATGTAGCTTTTGGGACTCTTGCTGATATAGCCCAACTTCGCATCTTCCGTTTGCTTTTGAATAGTTGTGGCACGGTCCTCCAAGGATTGTAGGTATTTCGGGTTCTGCTGCTCTGCCATAGGCTTGGATGCATATTCTTTGTTCAGTTCTTCGTACTGTGCGTAGATAGGCGCCAGCATAGTATTAACTTTCTGATTCTCGTCGTTCAGTGGCGATCCCGAGATAGTAGCATTTTTGATAGAATCAGTCGCTACAATTTTAATATCCGCACCTTCAATAAAAAAGGGGAATAAATCCCACTGTCTCGGCGATTTCGGGTCTTCCGGTTTATTGTCATGCGCAACACGTATTGCTCCTTCCATCGGCGACGGTATTGTTCCTTTAAAAGAAAACTTTCCGTTGTTTACAAATGTAGAGTCAATGATTTCCTTGCCTTCTATTTTATACCTTAAATAAGCTTTAGCAGGTTTATTGAGCTTTCCGATCTGTCCATCTATCGTGTAATTCTGTTGTGCAAAACCAACTACGGGTAATGCAAAAGCGATTAATAACGCTATTTTTCCAGTATTTATCATTATCTATTTTTTTGTGTTTTTCTTCTTTGTTTTTTTTACTTCCGACAGCTTTTCCTGCCTGTTAAGCAGACCATCATATTTTTCCTGATCCTTCAGAATCGTAATTGCCGTCTTGAAACTTTCACTAGCTTCCGTACGTATACGGGTTTGGTAATCATAGCCTGTGTACAACAGGGAAGCAATCTGCGCCTTCATTTCCAGCGCGATGCTTTCTTGCGCTCCTGTTGTTTCCGGCAGGACCAACTTCATTTTAGGAGCGTTGGTGATTATGCCAGTAAGGAGCGATTCGGGGATCTTATAGTCCCTATTAAAAGATTTAAAATCTTTGTACTGCTCCAACAGTTGCACGCGATGTGTCTGTACATAATCAAACCCAAACTTGACAAGAAGTCCAGACTGTACCAGATGTCCCATCCATTCACTATATACATTAGTATCGATAGGAATGAACCTGTCTGGCGAAATACCACCACCGCCGTACACCGTACGCTTTGTGCCTAGCGTACTATGTTTCAACGAATCAGCAAAAACCACATGTCCTTCTTCTATCAATTCTTTTGAAGCCATACGTCTATTAAAATCTGCGAAGTAATCGGCCGTACCTTTATCGTAGGGGCGCTGTATGGAGCGGTCGGCAGGTGTATAATAACGGGCACCTGTCAATTGGAGTACAGAACCATCAGGCAGGTCATAAGGGCGCTGCATGAGTCCTTTACCAAAACTGCGACGGCCTACGATAACCGCCCTATCCCAATCCTGTAAAGCTCCCGAAACAATTTCACTGGCAGAAGCAGTAGATTCATCGATCAACACTACTATGTTACCATCGTAAAAACGTCCAAAGCCGCCGGTAAAATAATAGTCCTTTTCTCCTTGATTATTCATCGAATAGAAAACAATCTTTTCTTTTGGTAAGAACTCGTCCACCACACCAATGGCCGACTGCACATAACCACCACCATTACCTTGCAGATCAAGGATCAACTTTTTCATTCCTTTTTTCTGCAATTGTTCGATAGCCGAATCGATCTCTTGCCGGGTGGTCCCATTAAAGATCACCAACGAAATATACCCGATCTCGTCGTCGACCATATAAGCCTGCCGAACAGAGCGGTCGAGAATGCTTTCACGTATGATTTCGATATCACGGACCGTTTCGACTATCGGAGATTTGATACCCAACGTGACCGGAACACCTTTATCACCACGCAGCTTGAGCATAATATCCTGGTTCTTCAGCTGTTGCCCTACGATAGACTCGCCATTAACGCTCACGATCTGGTCTCCCACCCGTAGCCCAGCACGCATAGCCGGACCGTCAGGGTTGACCTCCGTGATATAGGTACTGTCCTTGCTTTTCAGAAACTGAATACCTATACCTGCAAAACTTCCGCTCATCCCCACGTTCATGGCTTCGGCTTCCTCCCGGCTTGTATACCTCGAATGCGGATCCAGCTCAGCCAACATCGCCTTTATCGCTGCATCCACTAACTTTTCCTCATCCACCTGATCCACGTAATTTTTCTGGATGACTTTTAGTGCCTCCTCAAATTTATACTTGGGATTCATCTGCGCTTGTAGCGACAGCGCCATTCCTACCATTCCAAAAAGTAACCCTGTTTTTATCATGTTTCTAATACCTTAAAACGTACGCTTATTCACTTCTTAATTTCTCGATCACTAACGAAAGCTCATCCATCAGTTTGCTTGGGCTTCCGGAGTAGCCTCCAGATGAATACCTGATCACCCCATTCTTGATGACAATCTTGCGCGGGATAGAAGAGTCACTGAATACGGGACCAACCAAAGATTTAAACAACACATCCTGCGCGCCATTTTTTGCATTTTCCGCATCGTGCAAGAGCGTAAAACGATAGCCTTCGCCACGTGCGAAATTGACCGACTTTGCCCGGTAATCGCCTGTCTGAATCGTCCCCACCATATAGATATCCACCTGCTTGTCGTTGGCATACTTGTCGACTAAGAGCTGCATACCTGGAAATGCCATGATGCATGGACGGCACCAGGTTGCCCAAAAGTCCATCACCACGATTTTATCTTTTAGGTCATTCAGTGTGATGTGACCACCATCTGCATTTTCCAACGAGAATGCCGGCATCTGATAGTTGAAATTCAGGTGTTCATTAACATATGCTTCCAACTCGGCCTTTTCTTCCGATGATTTCAAGCTAGCCAGATACGCTTCATAGCCGGCATCGCTGCCACCATGACCTTTTCTGAAACTCGCTTTGAGCGTATCAAACATTTGCGGGGTGACCGCATTTGCACGGACACACATTTCCAAGAACGGAACTACCTCATTATTTGCACCTAGTTTCTCCAATACATTCAAGTTAATTTCATTCAGTTCGGCATTCGCATATTTTCCTTCCTCTGAGAGTTCAAAGAAGTATTTACGGGCCTGTTCGTAATGGCCTAGATCGTTTAGCAGAGATATATGTGTAAATAAACGTTCATCTACTTGTTTCCACATGTTAGAATCAGCTGCCTCCGTGGACATAAAATCCGATTTATACGAATTGTCCTGTTTTTTTGTCAACAGATCCTGAATTAAAGGTTCGGCTACTTCATACAAAGAATCTTTAGACACCATCTTAAACATATAGGCGCGCATGACATTCCAACGCAGTAATTCGTTGGCAGTGCGGAAATCAAGGTCTTTAAATAACGCTTGAAACTTATCAAACTGCTTATCATCAAAATAGCTAGAGCCTATTCCGCGGTATACCGCATAGTAGATAAAGCCTTTGCTGTCTGGCTTCTTACGCCATTCCGATATCGGATAGCGCTTTAAAAAATCTTCATACGAAGGAATCACTTCTTGCAAAGATCCCGCTGTACGGATATTGCTGTAAGCTACAAAACGAGCTGTAGAACTATTAGGATATAGCGTTGTGATACGTTGGCCAACACGTTCAGCCAGTGCATCCTGTTTCACCTGATGCTTTAGGAACAGCTGTAGGCTACCCAGAGGTTCATCCGTAAAGGCCTTATCCT
>JAITLW010000172.1 GCA_031277715.1 Sphingobacterium sp.
CATTTCGGATGATGCAAAATGTATATACAGCGTGCTCGAATTGACAGGAGAACTAGCGGTATTCCAACAGAAAAATAACCAGTGGGTCAATGCTCAGGTGCTTCCTATATACAATAAAGGTTTCAAGGGAGAACATGGTGCCGCAGATATAAAGACGTCGCCTGATGGGAAATTTGTTTATGCTACGAATCGTGGCGATGCAAATGTAATTGCATGCTATGAGGTGATGAAAGATAAAACGCTTCGTGTAAAAGGTATCGTTTCTACGGGAGGTAATTCCCCTAGAAACCTAAACATCTCTGCAGATGGACGTTGGGCTTTTGTAACCAATCAGATCTCCAATCAGATTACTGTTTTTAAAAGAAACGAACGGACAGGAGTTTTGCGTATAGACGAATCTGCGACTATACCTGTTAGCAAGCCGGTCTGCCTTGTATTTTAATTGTTTTACTCAGGGATGTCGTAATGATTAAGATAGCGGACTATATTATTGGCCCTTGAGTTGACATAGTTGGACGGACGGCGCGCATCCCATTGTCTTGGGTTGGGCAAGATAGCGATAATTAAAGCGGCCTCTTTCTTCGTTAGACTTTTTGCTGATTTGTTAAAGTAGTAGTGCGCCGCCGCCTCGGCTCCGTATACGCCTTGTCCCATTTCGATTACGTTGAGGTACACTTCGAGGATACGTTTCTTACTCCAGACGATTTCGATTAGAAATGTGAAATATGTTTCTAGCCCTTTTCTGAGCCAAGAACGTCCAGGCCAAAGAAAAACATTCTTCGCAACCTGCTGGCTGATGGTGCTACCACCACGAAGTGGTTTTCCGGATTGGTTCTTCTCTAATGCCTGTTTGATTGCATCTGTATCAAAGCCATTATGGCTCATAAAGTGGGCATCTTCACCGGCCAGGGCAGCCCTCTTCAGATTGTTCGAAAGGTCATCATAAGGCAACCATTCTTTTTCTATCTTAAAGCCTTTGCCTTCTGACTGCCATTGGAATCCCCTTTTTATCATGAGATAGGTGACGGGCGGGTTGATGAACTTTAGACAAAGTACCCAAAAGATACTTAACGCGAAAAATCCAACGACTATTCGGATAGACCAACTTTTTAGCTGTTTCTTCCAAGAAGTGGGAGACACTTTTTTCTTTTTATAGTTACCACGTTTTATTGCCATGACCTAATCACAAATTCGATGCAAACCTAAAAAAAAACGGACAAAGTATGTAGTCACAATTGCTTTTTTAAGTCATAAGTAGATACATTATACAAAATTTACTAATTTACAGGATTATTATCTGTATTATGATCGCAAAAAACACACTTTTTTTATTTTTAATATTTATGAGTTCAGTAGCTATGGGACAGCAGGCGGTCCCTAAAGATAAGGTAGTACTCGTGATACATGGCGGGGCAGGAACAATCTTGAAGTCCAAAATGACGCCTCAGAAAGAGAAGGCCTATACGGATGCGCTCCGTGCTTCATTGCTGGCGGGCTATGATATTCTTAAAACTGGCGGAAGTAGCGAGAAGGCTGTCGAAGCGGCTATACATGTTATGGAGGATTCGCCTTTATTTAATGCCGGAAAAGGAGCTGTTTTTACACACGAAGGAACAAACGAACTGGATGCTTCTATCATGAAAGGAAAAGATGGGTCCGCTGGTGCTGTAGCTGGAGTTACCACAATAAAGAACCCCATAACTGCGGCTATAGCTGTGATGGAGAGTTCGCCTCATGTGATGATGATGGGACAGGGAGCCGAACGATTTGCCAAAGAACAGGGCATAACACAGGTAGAACCATCCTATTTTTATACAGAAGAACGTTGGGACGCTTTACAGCGTATATTGAAAGAAGATAGCAAGGCGGTCGAGTTAGATCATAATGACAAGCAGTCGAGTACAAAGCCTGAATGGAAGGATGATAAATTCGGGACAGTGGGGTGTGTTGCCCTGGATAACAAAGGGGATATCACAGCAGGCACATCAACCGGAGGAATGACAAACAAGAAATTTGGCCGTGTCGGAGACTCGCCGGTTATTGGTGCGGGGACCTATGCGAATAAGCAAGTTGGGATTTCCTGTACAGGCTGGGGGGAATATTTTATACGCAATGTAGCCGCCTATGATGTCGCAGCATTGATGGAGTACAGGGCGCTATCTGCTTTGGAAGCATCAAAAGAAGTGATTCGCAAAATTGGTGAGATGGGAGGAGATGGGGGAATGATTGTGTTGGATAAAGACGGGAATGTAGCCTTGCCGTTCAATACAGCCGGTATGTATAGAGGATATATTACTGAATCTGGCGAGGTTAAGGTGGAGATTTATAAGTAATAGGCCATAATGCTTTAATAGAAGGATATTCGGCTTGTCAAATCCCTACAATTCTCTTATTTTTACACCTCAACAAAAAACAGATTTCCATTGGCAAAGGTAAAGAAAGAAACTCCCCTAATGCAGCAGTACAACACGATCAAAGCGAAGTACTCTGGTGCATTATTATTATTCCGTGTTGGTGATTTTTATGAAACTTTTGGTGAGGACGCGATTAAAGCAGCGGGAATCCTGGGCATTGTCTTGACCAAAAGAGGGAATGGATCCGAATCCGAAACTGCACTTGCAGGATTTCCCCATCATTCACTGGAGACTTATCTGCCAAAATTGGTGCGTGCCGGTCAGCGTGTAGCGATATGTGACCAGTTGGAAGATCCTAAGCTGACTAAGACTATTGTCAAAAGAGGGGTGACTGAGTTGGTGACCCCAGGGGTATCATATAGTGATAATATCGTACAGCAAAAGTCGAACAATTATTTAGCTTCTGTTTTTTTTGATAAAAACTCTGTAGGGATTTCTTTTTTAGATATTTCTACTGGAGAGTTTCTGGTAGCGCAAGGTAGTGCTGGTTATATTGATAAATTGCTTCAGGGTTTTAAACCTACCGAGGTGATTATGCCACGTAAGCAATCTAAGGACTTTACTACAAATTTTGGAACTCAATATTATACCTATTCACTGGATGAGTGGCCTTATACCGGAGATTATGCCGAAGGAAATCTCCTAAAGCATTTTGAGGTTCAATCTTTAAAAGGCTTTGGTATTGATCGTATGCCTACAGCAATTATTGCTGCAGGAGTCGCATTGCATTACCTGAACGAGACGGAGCACCGTAATCTACAGCATATTTCTCATATCGCACGGATAGAGGAAGACCGTTATATGTGGTTGGACCGTTTTACTATCCGTAATTTAGAACTGATTGGGTCGGCCAATGAGAATGCGATTACATTGTCTGACGTATTAGACGAAACGTCGTCGCCAATGGGGGCACGCCTATTGAAGCGCTGGATCGTGATGCCTTTAAAAGACATCAAATCAATACAGGAACGTCTCAATGTGGTTGATTATTTTCATCAACATCGGGACCTGCGTGATGAGCTGATCCGTGAAATAAAACAAGTAGGCGATTTAGAGCGATTGATCAGTAAAATTGGACTTCAAAAGGCTAATCCAAGAGAAATATCGCAATTGAAGCGCTCTCTATATGCTGTCGAAAAGCTAAAAGCACTGACTGATATTAAAGCTTCAGAGGCTCTTTCGATGATTTCTGAACAATTGAATCCATGTGCCTTGATCAGGGAGAAGATTGAAAAGACACTTCAAGCTGAGCCACCGGTAGCACTGAATAAAGGAAACGTAATCGCAGATGGAATCGATGCCGATCTAGACAAATTGCGTAAAGTCGCGTTTGGAGGAAAGGATTATCTATTGGAGATCCAGCGTCGGGAGTCCGAAATAACAGGTATACCTTCGCTGAAAATTGCTTTTAACAACGTCTTTGGATATTATCTCGAAGTAACCAATACCCATAAGGATAAAGTGCCGACAGGATGGATCCGTAAGCAGACCTTAGTCAATGCCGAAAGATATATTACAGAGGAACTTAAGGAATATGAGGAGCAGATTCTCGGAGCAGAGGAGAAGATCCAGGCTATTGAAAACCGGATTTACGCCGAGTTGCTCCTTGCGATTAGCGAATATATCAAACCAGTACAGTTAAATGCGCAACTGATAGCGAAGCTTGATGTACTGCTTAATTTTGCTGTAATAGCGGAGAAAAATTACTATATCAAGCCAGAGATTAGTAATAGCAAAATTCTGGATATAAAAGGGGGACGTCATCCTGTTATCGAAAAGAATCTTCCGATTGGGGAGGACTACATTACAAATGACACTTTTCTAGATCCCGATTCGCAACAGATTATAATAATAACGGGTCCCAATATGGCGGGTAAGTCCGCTTTATTGCGTCAGACAGGTCTTATCGTGCTGATGGCACAGATTGGGTGCTTTGTCCCGGCAAAGGAGGCGCATATCGGGCTTGTAGATAAAATATTTACCCGAGTAGGGGCATCGGACAACCTCTCTTCAGGAGAATCGACATTTATGGTCGAGATGAATGAGACGGCAAGTATTATGAACAATCTTTCCGATAGGAGTTTAATTTTATTGGATGAGATTGGGCGGGGCACAAGTACCTATGATGGGATTTCTATCGCTTGGGCTATTGCAGAGTTTTTGCACCTACACCCCAGCGCTAGAGCTAAGACCTTGTTTGCGACACACTACCACGAATTGAATGAATTGAGTAATTCTATGCCGCGGATCAAAAACTTTAATGTCTCGGTCAAAGAGGTTAATAATAAAATTATATTCTTGCGCAAACTTGTGCCAGGTGGTTCGGAACATAGCTTTGGTATCCACGTAGCCAAATTGGCGGGTATGCCTCCTAGATTGATCGGGCGTGCTTCGGAGATCTTGAAAAGATTAGAGCAGGAACGTACAGGTGGTGAAAAGATCAAGGATAGCATGCGCAAGATTCAAAAACAGGCGTACCAGCTACAGATGTTCGCGATAGATGATCCTATCCTAGAGAAAATCAGGGATATGTTGAATAATCTAGATGTGAATACACTGACACCTGTAGAAGCGTTAATGAAACTGGATGAGATACAGCGTCTGCTCAAGAACTAAAACCGGATAAAAAATTCGGCACTGCCATAGTCACTGGGTACATGTGGTACTAATTTGTCCTCCCAATTGTAAGGAATGAGATGATAACTGAGCTCTACACCTATAAAGGTTTTCCTTTGGAGGCGTACCATGCTCGTGACTCCAATACTGTTGTGCCAGGTCTTGATATTCCGGAGTGAGACACTTTTGCGCTCAAACCCGTACTCATCCGTGTAGTAGTAAGAATCGGATAGACCAGTCCAAATAAACCCTAGGCCTGTATTCACTTTTGGCAATAATAACACGAGTGTTCCGTTGTCATAGGCCTTGTAACCAAAGCCAAGGCCGATAAAATGACTGCTATTAGGGTTTACTTCGCGTATTTCCCGTTTATAGCGCATATCAAAGGGACGGGAGTTATTGTGCACCCTGAATTTATAGACGAGCTCAGAAACGATAGAATTATTCAGGGACCCCATATAGGAGACTCCAAATATCCCGGACTGGTCAAAGATAGGGTTGCTGTCAAAGGGGCTGAAGATACCTGCACTGAGTCCAATCGTGGGACCATTCATCACATTTTTAGTTGGATAATGATTGGTGCTGTTGTTGGATACTGATCTTACTGGTTTTTTATTGCGTTCTCGAAGAAATTCATCAATATTATCTGCAAAGAGATAGGTGATGGCTGTCTCCTCTTTATTTAAGGCATAGCTTTGCGATTGTAATAGCGCTACGGCTTTCAGTTTCAGGAGAGAGTCGACCGGATGGTTCAATGGGAAATATTGGTATTTCTTCGGGTTTTGCCGGTATGTACCATTAGCATTTCTGGTTGCCGCCGCATCAAAACGTTGTATTAATACATCATCATAGCGTCCTTCGAGGTAAGCATTGATAGATAGACTGGTATTCTGTTTCTGTAGTAATTGTGAAATAATCTCCAGTCGACGCCCAAGCTCATTTTTCTCACAGGTTCCTTTTAAGGTGTTGATAATGGTTTTCAATTGACCAAAATCATTTTTCATTAAAACGTTTGGCAATTTTTGAAGTGCGGCACCGACGACCGGTTCGCAGCCATTTTGGGCAAACAAGGACGAGAAAGAAAAAATGAATATAAATAATGGTAAATAAAGGTAGCGCATAGGGGTTTGATAATACAAAAGTACATTCGAAAGTACGAATTATTTTTTAGTTTCATCAATAGCAAAAGGCTAACTTTGCTCTCCATGGGGTCGGTGTTTAAATTTAAAGAGTTCGAAGTCAATCAAGAGGGTTGTGCGATGAAAATTAATACAGATGGGGTCTTGTTGGCAGCAATGGTCGAAGCCCAGGAGCCAGTTCGTATTTTAGATGTAGGCTCTGGCACAGGGGTAATTGCATTGATGCTGGCTCAGCGTTTTCCAGATGCGATCGTTGACGCGGTAGATATTGATGAGACCGCTTATCAACGCACAGAAGAGAACTTTAAGGCATCTCGATTTGCCGGACGTATGTGCGCTCGACTAGGGGATTTCGAGACGATGCCCGAACAGGAAGTATACGATTTGATTGTTAGTAACCCTCCTTTCCATATCAATGCGTTGCATAATCCGGACGGGCGTAAGCGTCTCGCTAGGCATACGGATTTGGAATTCTTTAAGCGTCTTCTGACTTTTTCCAGTAATAGACTTTCTTCTAGCGGTACGCTACAGTTGGTTCTGCCTGTTGATCTAAGTGATGAACTCCTGCGGTATACGGATGATAATGGATTGATATTAATCAAAGAGGTTAGTATCCGTTCGTTTGCCCATACTGAACCAATCCGTAAGGTTATGATTTTCGGTAAAGATAATTCCCGTCAACAAGAAAGAGTCGATTTCGTCATTTACGAAGAGAAAGGGATTTACTCTAGAGCCTATCAAGGCTTTCTGAAGCCCTTCTTTCTTGGGTTTTAATAAAAGTGATACAGCGAATGTGTTACTTCATTGACAAAAAGGACCGAGAACGCTTAAGCAAATAGATTGTTCCATTGGAGCATCATTTAGTAATTGTTTATATATGAAAAAAATAGGATTGTTTTCCGATACGCATAGCTATTTAGATGATGCTGTTTTCACACATTTTGAAAATTGTGACGAAGTATGGCACGCAGGAGATTTTGGTAGTCTAGATGTGGTAGAACGATTGAAGGATTTTAAACCATTCAGAGGGGTGTACGGAAATATAGACGGGAAGGATATCCGGACCGAGTGCCCCGAACACCTGCGTTTTAATTGTGAAGGTGTCGATGTATGGATGACGCATATTGGTGGGTATCCTGGGCGGTACGCAGCGGGCATAAAGGCTGAAATTATTAAGAATCCTCCTAAATTATTTATTTGTGGACATTCTCATATTCTGAAGGTGCAGTATGATCCAAAACTAGCTTTACTGCATTTAAACCCCGGTGCAGCGGGAAAACAAGGCTGGCATACGGTGAGAACATTGATGCGTTTTGACCTTGATTTGGGTGAAATTAAAAATTTGGAAATAATAGAGTTGTTTAATCGGTAAATATTTTCATATTTTTGTTTTTTATAAAAATAAATTATGAAATCCTTAAAAACTTTAGGTCAGTTTATTATTGAAAAACAAACGGATTTTCCTTATGCAAAAGGAGAATTGTCCCGATTGTTGCGCGATATCGGAATCGCAGCTAAGATTGTCAACCGTGAGGTCAACAAAGCAGGATTGGTGGATATCTTGGGTACGGTAGGAGACACCAATGTATTTGGCGAAAATCAAAAGAAACTTGACGTTTATGCCGACGAACAGTTTATAGCAGCACTGAAAGATGGAGGAGAGTGCTGTTTTGTTGCCTCTGAAGAACAGGAGGAGGGCGTGGAACTGACCGATACGGGGATTTCCAAAAATGCGAAGTATATCGTTTGTATCGACCCATTGGACGGAAGCTCCAATATCGAAGTCAACGTCTCTGTAGGGACTATTTTCTCGATATATCGTCGGATCAGTCAGGTCGGTGAGGCATTGACGCAAGAGGATTTATTGCAGACAGGGCTACGTCAGGTTGCCGCGGGGTATATTATCTATGGATCGTCGACGATGCTTGTCTATACTACTGGAAAAGGTGTTAATGGCTTTACCTTAGATCCATCGATAGGGGAGTTCTGTCTATCTCATCCCGATATGAAAATTCCTCAGCAAGGGCATATCTATTCGGTGAATGAAGGAAACTACCT
This sequence comes from Sphingobacterium sp., assembly GCA_031277715.1. Taxonomy (GTDB): domain Bacteria; phylum Bacteroidota; class Bacteroidia; order Sphingobacteriales; family Sphingobacteriaceae; genus Sphingobacterium. The sequence continues at coordinate 8,228 of JAITLW010000172.1, forward strand.
GAAGTTCCCTCAGGGAATAAAGAATTATATCAAATACTGTCAGGAGGAAGATGCAGGTACCAATCGTCCTTATACCTCTAGATATATAGGCTCTATGGTAGCGGATATCCATAGGAATTTGTTGCTTGGTGGCGTATTTATCTATCCGCAGACAGCTTTACAGCCTAAAGGAAAGCTTCGGTTGATGTACGAGTGTAATCCTATTGCCTTTATCATAGAGCAAGCAGGAGGAAAGGCTACAACTGGGACTGAAAGAATATTAGAAATAGCACCAGAAGAACTACACCAGCGTGTTCCGGCAATATTGGGTAGTACGGATATGGTTAATAAAGTGTTG
>JAITLW010000139.1 GCA_031277715.1 Sphingobacterium sp.
ATAATATCGCGGTACAGTTCCGGTCTACGGGCACAGATATAGCGGTGTCCACCAGCTTCTAACAGTTTTTGAGGCGTGACGGTAGCAATGACAAAACTATCCTCGAAAGTACGGCACTCGGCCAGAATATCACCAAAGGGATCTAACACCATAGAGCAGCCATTTTTTAACTGATCATCGTCCATACCAATGGGATTGGAAAAAACGGTATAAACGGCATTGTCGTATGCTCGAGCCGGCAACCATTTCATAAGCCAGCTACGCCCCTTCATTCCGTCAAACTCCAGACGCAGGGACGTCGGGTCACTTTCGCGATTGTGCCAAAGTTGGGGATCGACAAAACCTGCTCCAGGTCTCGAGGATGGAGTACACATCGTGACATGGGGCATAAAGATGATATCGGCTCCTAATAATTTTGTCGCACGTACATTTTCAATAATGTTGTTATCGTAACAGATTAAAATGCCACACTTCCAACCCTTAATCTCGAAAACAGTATATGCCTCCCCTGCATTCAGATATGGATTTATAAAAGGATGTAACTTACGATGCTTGGCCACTAAGCCATTTCTGTCGACACAGATATAGGGTTTATATAAATTGTCATTTTCATCCTTCTCAAATAGACCTGCAAGGATAGTGATATTGTGTTTGGCAGCTATTTCGGTTAATCTCGCTGTACTCTCACCGTCAGGGACACGCTCAGCAATATCAAGCATTTGCTGCTTATCTAAATTTCGGGCAAAGGTATACCCTGTAACAGAACATTCATGAAAAGCAATCACGTCTGCCCCCTGAGCGGCAGCTTCTCCTGCAAGCCGCTCGATGACCACTAAATTATAAACTTTATCAGCGCTTTTATGCTCAAACTGTGCCGTAGCAATCTTTATCTTATCCATAGTATATTGTTGATAGGAACAAAACTACCTTCAATCTATTGAGATAAATTGTAAAAACCCGACATCCGAGCGGGCTTATCATTAATCTCCATAAAGTTGACCGCTATCTTATTGGCTCGGTGTAAATATTCAGAAGGCGTGATTCCGGTGTGTTTTTTAAATGTCTTAATGAGATGTGATTGATCGAAATAGCCACTTTCATGACAGATAGTAGTCAAGTTAGCCATGCTGGGTTTGCTACGCAATAGTTTCAAAAAAGCATGCAGCTGGACAGTGCTGACAAATTTCTTAGGACTGATGCCAACTTGTTCGGCAAATAGCCTTTCCAAATGCCGCTCTGTATACCCACTATATCGAACAAGTTGCTCAATACTAAGTAGGCCTTTATGCTGCACGACATACGGTAGCACCGCCTGAACTAAGGTATTGCCAGAAGAAAATGCACGCTGAAACGCTAACTCGCTAAAGAAATTATTCAATGTATAAACTTGATCCAATCGCTGCGCGCACCGCCTAAGCCTATCGCTGAGCCTTACAATGGACTTTCCAAAAACATCTATAGCAGTAACGAATTGATCTTTGAGGGCATGCGAAGGTAGCCCCAACAACTGATACAGGCCGTCAGGTTGGAATACAATAATGACGAAAGAGGCCTGCTCTATTAAAAAGATATCCTTAAAATGACTAATCTGCCCATACAGAAATGAACATCCTAAATGATGAGTTGGATTGCTGGATAACGGTTCCTGATCCAACAAAAATACCATTCCGGGATTACCATCGGAGAATAAGCGGAGGGTTCTATGTCGATCACCACTGCTTTCCAAGAAAAGATAATGCTTGATATAAGGCGAGAATTCTTTGGGTGGTAGTATCTGCATGACCTAATCTCCAGGTTGACTTGAGTCAAATATACAGATTATTTGATTTAAGTTTATCTTCTCCTTACAATATTCATATATCCTTAACACACCTAAAACCAACGTTATTCGTCGGGCTATTGACTTCGCCTTTACCACGGGCACCGGCTTTATAGCGTTGACAATAGGCATCATTACAAAGGAAGGAACCTCCGCGCTGCACTCTTTTGACCAAACCTGGCTCCTGAGGGTCATGTGAGCTTTGAGGGCCTTTAGGATTTACCCTGTTGCTGGTTGCATAATAGTCTGTACGGTAAAAGTCGGAACACCACTCCCAGACATTGCCCGCCATATCATACAGGCCATAGGCATTAGCCGGGTATGATTTCACGGGAGCGCTGTATTCAAAACCATCTTCTGCCGTATTGTGTATGGGAAAAGTCCCCTGATAAATATTTGCTGACCATTTCCCGTTCTCCTGCTGTTCCTTGCCCCAATAATACATTTCGTCAGTAGGACGCCCAGCTTTGGCGGCGTACTCCCATTCGGCCTCTGTAGGCAGACGCTTGCCCGCCCATTTGGCATAGGCCTCGGCATCTTGAAACGCTAACTGTGTTACGGGGTAATTTTTTCTATCCCTGATGCTACTACCGGGCCCTTCGGGTTGACGCCAACTTGCGCCGGCGACATAAGCCCACCATTGTAAAGCATTATTCAAATCACCGACTTTTTCACTACCAACAAAGACGGCTGATCCTGCCTGTAACATCTCCGGATCTGCATCTGGAAACTCCTTGGGGTCTAAGGGGCGTTCAGCCACTGTGGTATAACCTGTTGCCTTTACAAATGCTTCAAACTGCCCATTGGTAACTTCGTGCTCATCCATATAAAATGAACTGACCTCTACTTCGTGTATCGGTAGGGCATCGGCAAAGTCTTTAGACCCCATTTTGAAACTGCCCCCCTCTATTAAAATCATCTTGACACTGTCTCTTCCGCGTGTGAATGTTCGCGTTCCAGCCAAAGTATCTACGGGCCGCAACATACTTCCCATGGCGCAGGTCATCACGCTATCTGTTGGCAAAGTGCGGCTCACCGCCTTTTCACCAGGCGAATTGCAACCTGCGACCAAACCCATAATCAATGTGCCATATATATATTTAATCATCCTCAATTTCTATTAATAGATTTCTGTCTCTTCCCGCCATATACCACTGTGTACATGCCAAGATGAAGCATAGTTAACGTAGAGAAGTATAAAGGGGTGTTTAAGTCTTTAAAGCTATAAAACTACATATTTTAAGACAAAAAATGGAAGGATAATCACTGTCAAAAAAAATGCACAGCTCCGAAGAGCTATGCATTAAACTTAAAAAACACATTTAAACTAGAAACTTATACCTGTGGACAGGCCGCCTCGTCAAAAAAGAACTGACAATCGGCATGCTCTCGCAATATCGTGGATGGCCAAAGTGTAGTTATTTCGGAGGATAAAGTATGTTTTACCGCTTCGGCCTTGTGCTCACCGACGACTACACAATAGAGACTGGAAGCCTTCATAATGGTAGGGATAGTCAGTGTCAATGCATGGGTAGGCACTTGGTTGATGTCGCCAAAACAACCATCAATAACCTGCTGCATGCGACACACCTGATCCAGCTCGACTTCTTTGATCACCTGCTGATCATCGAAGTCTGCAACGGGCGGATCATTGAAAGCAATGTGTCCATTCTGCCCTATACCAAGACATACGACGTCGATAGGTTTTTCGGCGATCAGTGCGGTAACACGGGACAACTCTTCATCTACCGTACCAGAAGGATTGATAAAATACTTGGCTCTAGGTGTCACAAATTTAAAAAGTGTGTCCTCCAAATAATTAGAAAACGCCTGCTTAGCCCCATGGGGCAAGCCGATATATTCATCCATATTAAAGGCTACAATCTTAGACCAATCGATCTGTTTTGACTGTGTCAGATACCCCAACATGTAATCCTGCGAAGGCGCGGCGGCAAAGATAACACGTATCTCATCCTGCGTAGCCTGCAATTCTAATAACTTAGCTTCGACGGCTCTTCCTGCCTTCTCACCTGCCTCACGAGCTGTCTCGGAAATATCAATTCTCAAATTTTCTAAAAGCATATTTATACCTATTTATTAAAAAGAATAACAACAATACAACACCTTAAACCGACACTTAGGGAGCTGTAAAACGCACGCTATCGATTACGATTTCCTGATCTTTTAAATTGGATGGCATCTGACCTTTGAAAAGCCATAAATTCAATTTTAACTTCTCCTCTTTCTGCTTGGGAACATGTCGCCCTTCGTAATTCCATTGGTGAATGACCTGCTCTCCGCCATGGTCATCATAATAGCTACTCTTAAAAAGAATGTGCTTGGCCTGCCAATCAAAAGAGTGTGTAGTCTGCCCAAGGCCGGGCAGTATATCAAATCGCTCCTTGTTCCCGACAACCGTAGAGGGCTGAGATGCAAACTGAGAATTCTGATTATCGGCAATCGACCATTTGGAGAACTCGATATCGATCTCCTCTTCATCATTCAGATAAGTAAAGAGTCCCGCAACGACATTCTTGTCGAGTGTGGTGATATCTGAGTTGATGTAGAAAGTATATTTACCATATCCGAATGAACGCCTAGAAGTAATTCCTGAACAGTACCAATAACCGCCTTCTTGCCGTATCTTCAAGTGAAGTCTCCCCTGCTCATCGACCCAGACATTTTTGTCCGAGGCCGAAAACAAATTCGGCCCCGGTCCTTCTTTTTTCTCTTTGCTCGCACGCACTACCCAATCTATCCCGGAAAACTGAATAACCCGGTCGGTAGGAACTGTAGGAGGATCTATTTCGGATGAAGAACTGCTACAGTTTATAAAAAGCAGAACGACAGCAGATAGATAGAATACCCAGTTCTTTTTTTCCATACTATTTTGCAGCAATATTGATTTTAAGATTCTCTAATATAGCTCCTGCTTTGTCTCTCGCAGTCAGCACCAAAGCACCAGCCCCAACAGTCTGACCGTCATGAATAAAGACCATATTCTTAAGATCTAGATCGAGCTGTGTAAAGCGGCTTCCTTTTTTCAAAACTTCAGCACCTTTAATCAACCAGCCAAAAGCAGGTAGCTCTTCGACCGTATAGATAATGTCTCCAGCTGAAGCACCACTGACAAGTAGGTTTTCATTGGAAAGGACATACATACCGCCGTTCTCGACTTCAAAATCTTTCTTGCCTTCCAGCACAAGCTGACTATTACCACTAGCTAATGTGGCAATCAACATCGGTGTAGCCAGGGTAGCGTGTTCTTTAGAGCCAAACTCGTCGGTCTCATCAGACTTTGCCTGCCCATCGACCATAT
>JAITLW010000277.1 GCA_031277715.1 Sphingobacterium sp.
CTAACGGTGTTGGTTTAAAACTGAGTAACTTTTTGGCTTTAGACCCGTCTTACACGGGCAAGGGTATGTCATCCACCAGCAGATTGGACAAGGAAGTGTTTAGTGAGTTTGAGCATCAAAAAGATCACCTTCGAAAACTCGCCAATACGATAAAAGCCGGTGTAGAGCATGCTGATATTAATGCGGAAATACTGAACGTTAGAGAAGATATTGAAGACGCAGACTTTGAGCGACGCGAGGGAACAGTATTATACAAGTACCACCTCGCACGGGAAAGAAACACAACACTTGTAAAAAAGAAAAAGCAACAAGCTTTAAAGCTACATGGCAAACTTGAGTGTGAACTGTGTTCGTTCGACTTCTTCCAAACATACGGGGAAGTTGGATCTGGCTTTATCGAGTGTCACCATCGAACCCCACTACACGAACTAACTGAAAGTACGGTAACAAAGTTGAACGACCTAATGCTGGTATGTGCTAATTGTCACAGGATGCTACATAGAGGTTTGGAATATGGGAAACCGTAAGGTTAACTGGAAGAAGTTAAATATTTTTGAGAGGATGAGCTGGACTGATATAATAGACAAGTTCACTCTGCATCGTTAAAAGAATTATTAGGAATAAATAAACATCACCATTTACTAAGACATACCTAAAATTATGAATTCACTTTTCATTGCTTCACACGAAGTACTTGTCATCATCGTTGCACTTTTCTATTTATGCGTGATTGCTGCTATTTTTTGGGGAGTATACAAAATACTAACTATCCTTCAGAATCGTCATTTAGCCGCAAAACGCGAACACACAGCTGCCCTACTCATACAGAGCGATGCATTGAATGAAATCGCTGCCGCTATCAGAGAATCGAATGATAAAAACGGAACACCTCCAGAAATAATCTAACTATATCCAATGGGAATGATTCAATACTACCTTCGGGTAGATCAAAAAGTTTTAGAAAGCTTTCTGAAAGACAGCAAAGTTTTAATAGATGTAGCATATAGCAAGAATGAATCTGATGATTATGCTCTATTAGATCTCGACAAATCATGGGAAGGTATCTTTTATCTGGTAACAGGTTCAAGTTTAGCTGATGCTTTCACCAACGAATTACCTCAACTACCGCTGCTCTTTGGCCCTTCACAAATTGACCCTGAACTGGACATGGGATATGGGCCTGCGACTTTCACTAGCCCCGAACAGACCAAAGAGATGTACTATATCATAAAAGACCTCTCTAGAGAGGAGCTTGCTGCTAGATACGATGCGGATAAAATGTTTAAAGAGGATTTATATCCGGATATATGGGATGACGAAAACGCTTTAGATTATCTGTTGGACTTTTTCGAAGATCTTAGAGGTTTTTATAAAGATGCCGTAGAAAAAAATCAGGCCATGGTAATGTATTTGTCTTAAAAGGTAAATGCATATTAAAAACATTTAGAAAAACCTAAAGAATGAAATTAGTTTATGTCATATTATCAATACTATTATTGACATTTTAATATGAAAAGAATAGCAACAACACAATGCTAAACCTTTTTACAAAATGAAGAATATTATCAATCTGTTGTTCATCTACTGGTTCTTTTCGTCAACAGCGATTGCACAATCAGATGAAAAAATATGGCAACCAGCAAGTTTTGCATCTAAATTAGAGCAGAACAAAGAACTTGATTTAAGTGTTTCAGAACGCTTCCCCATCAGGACTATTATTATGAAAAACGATAAAATATTTTTTGACACCTTTTATGGACGTTATTCAGAAGCTAAATTTGTTAAAGAAAAAAATGGGAAGAGTAAAATTATAAATCTACATTCTAATATTAACCTATCCCATTACCTAGATACTTTTAAAGACATGAATTTCTACCTTGTCGATAAAAAAGATAGTATTGTTATCGAAAGAACTTATAAAGAGAAAATTGCAGACACCTTAATATACATTTTGGTCAACAAAACGTTAAAAAACATCAAGTATCCATTAGCAGAAGGCTATTTACTATTAAGTGGATCTTTTGAAGCAATCACAACAAACGAATCTCCTTACAATATTACATTTCATAAAAGTGGAAAAATAGTGTCCCCGGTATGGGATAAATATACGATATTAACTAGGAGCAACATTATTGAGAACCCGCCTGAAAATCATTTGAGTAACTATGCTGTAGAATTAGTCGATAAAAGAGGCAACAAAACCGAAAAGATATTGGTTCATAGCCTTCCGTCATCGCTTACTCTTTATAACTTTCGAAAAGACTCTAAACATAACTATGTATTAAATGAAGATTCAAAAACAATACTATACACAATGGTAAAATAGAACTAATTAAATGACAACACTATGTTCAAATTATTATTTCTAACAATCTCTCTCTTATCAGATAATACGATCAAGTAAAAAACAAACTTCTTTACTATATGAAGCTCACTCTGATTTTTTCCGTAATACTGCACCTGATATCCCTCACAGTGAATGCACAGGGTGATGTTCCTAATAAATATCAAGACAAGAAGCTGGAGCTTAAAATAACCATAGACTCGACAATTAATATCCGTGATCTATTCATCAACATCGATGATGGCACAAAGCCACATGTACTAAAGGATAGTTTGGCCAAAAGAAGTTTCGGTTTTTCCAGCCCTTATTTTGCGCCCTATGCTTCCCTAAGTATAAGTACTAATCTAGGTCAGGAATTTGAATATTTCTTGGATGACCGTACCGCCACTATAAATATTCTGCCGGCAACCGACTCAGCAAACGGTATAAGGGTATTGCATAGCTCAACTATGACTGACCTCATGGACAGTACACAGAATCCTTTGAGGGAAGTATTCAGTGAATTCAGAAAAAATGACGTGGATAACTTAGCCCTGTTTGATCTGTTTACTAAACATCAGAAAGAATTGCGTAGCAATGATTCGCTACAAAACTTATCTGGGGAGCTACTCAGGTCTTTTAACAAAAAGCTTTTTGATCTATATGCACAATATCCGAACGACTATTATACGTTTTTCTGCTTCCGGAGGGACATGGATTTCACCATAAGTACGATCAAAACTGACGAACGGTACTTTAGTGATTTGCTGGCTTTTTATAACAGGACATTCCCGAAGAAGTACAGAAACACAGCGGAGGGAAAGAAATTGGAGACGGGGATTTTAAGCCAACTAACATCAACTAAAGAAGGAGATTCGTTAGATATCGTCTTTACAGATATAGATGGAATTGAACATAGATCTAAAAATTTTGAGACTGAATATGTGTTATTGGACTTTTGGGCGACATGGTGCGGTCCCTGCATGGCGCAGATACCTCATATACGAGCATTGCATGAAAAATTTTCTAATGTTCAGGTAATCGGAATCAGTGCTGATCAGGACTCTTCAAAGATGAAAAATGCTATTGCTGGAAATCAAATGAAGTGGACGCATGTATGGGACGAAAACCGACTTCTAGCGACACAGCTAAATGTGCTTGCATATCCCAGCCTGATCTTGATCGATAGAAGTGGGAAAATCGTATACAGAAGAACTGGCTCTGGTAATGATGATAAACTGTTAAAGATTCTAGAAACAAAATAAACTAAGTATAAACGATATGAAAAGAATAATAACAACGATATTCTTCCTATCACTGATCACAGTGGTATTTGGACAGGGAGTAACCAATACGACAACGCAGACCATTACGCAGTCAGGTGTCGGACTTGGATCGATCATCGCTGTGGTGACCTCCTGGGACCGTAACAAGTCTATTATGTGGGCAATACTACATGGGATATTTGGATGGTTCTATGTGATATACTTTGCGTTTACGAGGTAGTATGAGGATTGTTTTTGCCATTATTACGCTATTGCTGTTCTCCAGCATCACGTTAAAGGCACAACTGGGAAAATCTAGTACAGATGCGGAATATGAAATTCAGCCCTATAACGAAAATTCGCTGTTGCTAAAGTCGGATATTGTGAGGAATTTGAAATTCCCAAAGGATTCCAAATGGAACAACAACAATCCGATTATGCAGGCGGATCTAGTGTTTACGAACGATGGTAATATTGAATCTATTATTGCAAGGTCAAATACTGGCCAAGGAACCGATGATAATCTGGTAGAAACGCTTACGAATTATAACAGGAAACGAAATGGTATAAATAAAGAAAAGTTACTCAAAGGGGACACTACGAGTAGCTATTTATTCCAACTGCCTCTTTTCTTGTTTACTGAGGAAATGAAAGCCTCTCCTCCGGGTGTATCTGGTGTTGCTACGTTTAATGCACAAAGAAAGATATTTATAGATCTCACATATATCGAAAGCACCACGGACTTTTCGAATTTACTACCAGCGGGAGGGTTTCAGAATTTCTCTAACGAAGTATGCGGACTGTTTGCCCAAAATTTGGGTCGGGATTTTTCTGGTGGTTCTCTTTTCAAGCTGGGTGATGCAATGGTTAAATTTAAAGTCTCAAACGAAGGAAAGCTGACCGATATCAAAGCATTTGGATATCGAAATTCATTGAATAAGAACTTCATCAAGATACTGAACGAATATGCTAAGGTGGTTAAGTGGAAGGCTCCGCCAGGATTAGATATGGATGGCTATGAGTTTGTCTTGTTTATCAGTTTCATATAATGGTAGTGATATGATTTGGTATAAGAAAAAATTGATATGAATCATGAATAAAGTAAAACAGATTTTGTCTTTGACCTGCTTACTATTACTGACTTTGACCGGATATAGTCAGATTGACATCAAATCGACTACAGAAAGTGTCACTAAAGCGCTTAAGCTCCCCACTCGAAAGGAAGTGGGAAAGAAACAGTTATCCGGCAAATATTCGTTTGTCGTGGAGCGGGATGGTTCCCTAAGTAGAATAGCTGTAAAAGATAGTATGGGGTATGGAATAGACGAGCAGATCATACAGCAATTGTCTACGCCAAGAAAATGGAGTGTTGCGGTGATTAACGGAGAGCCACAACGGGTAGCGTACTTGCTTCCAATAAGAATAGTGCTGAGAAAGAAGTGATGGCTAGAGGTAAGAAACATTTCTTAACATTTGCAATTGTCTTAGGCAACCTTATTATGATAAAGCCCTTTACGACGCAAGCGCAGGAAATCTCTTGTGATGAGTTGAAGAAGATCCAAATCACCGACTCAAATCGGGAGACTATTCTAAAGAAATATAAAAGCGCTATTTATAGATGTGCAGAAATAACGCGAGAAGATAGTCTTCTGTTTACGGTTATTGAGCTACCTCTTATTGCGAAGCACGGGGCAGTTACTAATATACGATCAAATACTATCGGGGATGTAATCAAGGAATTATACTTGATGAAGGCTGAATCAGAGTATGATGATCTTAGCAAAACTATGGCATTCGTTATTGATTATGTAAATAAAAAAATAGATGTCAAAGACAAACAAAAGGCAATTCAACCTTTAACAATGCTTGCTCTAAAAGGAGGCGATGAAATACTGGATCCTAATCAATTCATCAACTACATCTTCTCCCCCGCTTGCAAAGGGCTTACTTATCAGCAGGGATACATGAAGTTTTTGGAACTGCAGAAAAAGAAGAAGTAATTGATTATTAACAGATACTTAAGTGAGTCTTAGGCGCAATGATATGTTAAGAGATAACTAAGTACCGAAATACGGTAAACCGTAAGAAAGTAAAGAAAGCGGTAGATATATTTGAGGTCAGACTATATAAGAACGTAAAAACTCACGAAATAGAAAATACTACTTGTAGTGGACTGCTTTAGCAGCGGTGGTTTGGTTTCGATTGCCCTAGTATTAATATTAATTATTTTGAAATTTTTAAAACTTAGAAAGGAGAATCATATGGAGCATAATAAAAATAGAACGGTTATATCAGATTTAAAACGGGCAAGCACGGACACAATATGGGCAATCGGGACATCCATCGCAGCTAACGCGGCGCCTTAAACAAAGAGATAAATTAAATATATTTTTATGGATAGAATTACAGAAAGCCTAATTTCAGAACTATTAGAAAACTTAGAATTACAAACAGAAGGAGCATCAAAAGATTTTGAAAAACTTGTTAATTATACAATTATTTCAAATGAATATAATAAAACTTTTGATATTAGCACTTTAACTGTAGGAGATGGAAACGATACTGGAATAGATGGTATCGCTATTATTGTAAATGGTCAACTAATAGAGAGTATTGATGAGATTGAAGATCTTCTAGAAAAAAACAATTTCCTTGAAGTGGACTTTATTTTCACACAATCGAAGACATCGTCTTCTTTCGAGGGTGCTGAGATAAATACATTCGTATTCGGTGTTAAGGATTTTTTCGATGTTAACCCTAAGTTAGTTAGAAATGATGACATAAAAAGATTTGCTGAAATATCAAACTACATTTTTAGTAAAGCTCCAAACTTTCGTGAAAATCCTTCTCTAAAATTATATTATGTGACTACAGGCAAATGGACTAATGACACAAATCTGAAGGCAGTTGTAGATAATGGCGTAGAAAGTCTAGAACAGACTAACCTATTTGACAAAATAAATTTCTTTGCCTATGGGGCTAGGGAGATTTCTTCTGCTTATAGAAAAACTAAGGAATCTACATCCACCACAATAAATTTTAATGCAAGAATAACTATCCCTAAAATAAACGGAGTATCCCAAGCTTATATCGGTTTATTGCCTTATAATGAGTTTTTAAAGATAGTTGCAGATGAGGAAGATAATCTCCTTAACGTTTTTGAAGATAATGTACGCGATTTTCAAGGCGATAACAATGACGTAAATGGAGGAATTGCCTCCACTATCACAAACGAAGGTTCAGAAATATTTAGTGTCCTAAACAATGGAATTACAATAGTTGCGAGTACGATATCTCCAACAGGAGATCAATTTACTATTACCGATTACCAAATTGTTAATGGATGTCAAACAAGCAATGTGTTATATAATAACAGAAAGGATCAAAACATTAATAAAGTTGTTGTTCCTGTTAAGTTGATTGCTACTGACGATGATGAGGTTAAAACTAGAATTACATTAGCTACAAATAACCAAACACCTATAAAAAAGGAACAACTAGCATCTTTAACAAGATTTCAACGAAATCTGGAACAATATTTTAACTCTTACGAAGGCGATGCCAGACTTTACTATGAGAGAAGATCAAAACAATACAATGGCGACAACTCTGTTTTAAAGTCAAAAATAATAACCGTCCCGTATCAAATCAAGTCTTTCGCTGCTATGTTTTTAGACGAACCTCACAATGTTACAAGTTATTTTGGTGCTATTGTTCGTAGACTGAATGAGGGAAAAACCCAGATTTTTGATGATGATCATGCCTTTTCTCCCTACTATACCAGCTCTTATGCTTACTATAAATTAGAATCTTTTTTTAGAAAGGGATCTATAGATTCATCGTATAAAAAAGTTAGATTTCATATATTAATGTTATTCAGAATAATGAATTCTACAGAGGTTATTCCCCCTTTCAATAGCAAAAAAATTGATAAATACTGTGAGAAGCTCCTTGGGATATTAAACAATGACAACAATGCTTTGGAAGCTTTTAGAAAATGTCTTTTGATCATTGATTACTCAACTTTTGATAAGAGCGACAAACAAGATGTTAAATTGGTATCGAAAACAAAGACACTAATTGACTATGTTAAAAATTTATAAGTAGATATCAGTTACTATTGATAATTAAAACTTAGCCATAAGCCACTATATCGCTGATCTAGTCCTGAAAGAGTATTCCATAGCTCAAACTATTTCAGAACTAGACAAAGTTAAAGCAATACCTGATATATTATGAGAGAAAAAGCTACTGCCATAACAGAAGTATTGAGAGACACGATCAATTGGAATGATCCTGCCATAATTTCTGTAGACAGTCTTTTTCGAGAAAATTAGATAACTTGCAATTAGGGGCTAACTAACCAATAGAATGTCGAACTACAAGCAAGTTTTAAGAAGAGAAAAGTCTGTTTTTTATTCAGGCCCTATTAATGATAAGGGTATCCCTGTATTAAAAAACAAGGACTATATCATTATTGACATGCCATTGGATGGTGATGCACCTAAAGCTTTTTTAAAGGTCTATAATTTTAGAAAAGGTGGACAGAATAAAAAATGTAATCAACAGAGTTGGGAATCATACATCGCTAAAACGGGAGAGAAATGGTACCCCCAGGAATCTGTCATCGAATTTATGATAAACCGAATTGGGCAAACACTTGGTTTAAAAATGAATGAGGTTAAGCTGTTAAAGATAAATGGGCAGATCAGGTTCTTAAGTAAATATTTCCTTACCAATCAGGAAGTAATGAGCCATGGAGCAGAAATATTTGGAGAATATCTAAATGACGAGGAAATGGCTATCGAGATCGCTAATGATAAAAAGAAGTCCCGAGAAAATTTTACTTTCGAATTTCTTGTGGATGCCATCGAACACAAATACCCAGAATGTCATAATAACATCGTAGAAGATTTAGTAAAAATGTTAACTTTTGACGCAATCGCAGGTAACAATGATCGACATTTTTATAATTGGGCAGTCATTACCTCTATTAGAAAAGACAATATTCTTCCACGATTAGCTCCGATCTATGACTCTGCGAGAGGCCTAACCTGGAACTGGAGTGAGGAAAATTTATTAAAATATGTTGCGCAAGAAAAAAACAGTGGCAGGAAAATTGCAAAATATATTAAGGAGGCTAGTCCTCGAATAAGTATTAATACAGATTTTAACATAAATCATTTTGATTTGATCTTTTTTATTAAGAACTTTAAGAATGGTGTATATGTAGAAATAATTAACGATCTTTGCAGTCCTTTAAAAGAGGAACAAGTAACTGCAATGATTGTAAATGAGTTTTCATCTATCTTCAGCGCAGCTAGAATTGATATTATATTGTACATTATTAGAACGAGATTTAGCATTTTAAGAAAGGAGGCGACATGTTAAATATTATTAATAAATTTTTCAGTAAGCACCAAGAATCGAATTCCACGAGTACTGCAACGGTACACCAGGTTTCAAATCGTGAAGAGGTTTTCCTTCTAAAATTTGAAAATCTACTCATTGGAGAACTTAGCTATAAAGAAAACGAATGGGAATTTAAATATTCCGATGAGTTCAAAATGGTTAAGGACAAGTATAACCATATCGCTGGTTTTTCGAACCTAAATAAGATATATCGTAATGCGGAGTTATGGCCATTCTTTCAAAGTCGTATCCCCGGTTTGAAACAGCCTGCTGTAAAAGAGATTTTAAAGTTCGAGCATATTGATTCTTCCAACAAATTCGAATTGCTGAAGCGCTTTGGTAAAGAAAGTATCAATAACCCTTATGAATTAGAACTTGTATAGCTTATTATCTGTACAATGATAAAATAGCCTGCGCGATAATCGCTGTAGGCTATTTTAATTAACTCCCTGTCATACCATGTACAAAGGTCTCTACAAAATTTAATATCTTGGTGAATATTCTATCTCCTGTTTTTTTACGCTGGAGAATAGAGGGTTTTGCTCCTTCAATTAAATCCAGTATTTCATCCCGTAAAGGTTCTCTTTCTGCAAAGATATAATTCTCAACAAGTCTTTCCGTACGTTCTTCTGATAAGCCTTCTTCATTAACAAGTAGCTTAATTGCTTTATCTTGTTCTTCATTCCAGAACTTTTCGAATTCTTCCGGTATATCATCGGTATCATCAATAGCTGGAAGATGGTCCTGTATAAACTTTTCTATTAGTTCACGCTTACTTCTAAGAGAAACCTCAGAGCCTAGCAAGTTGAATATATGATCTTGAAGATCTTTTTTATTCCCAGCTTTATCCTTAGCTTTTAATTTTATAAGTAACTGAAGTATATAAGCGACATTGATGGTATCCTTTCGGATAAGCTCCAACTCGAAATCAATATCCTGTAAGATGGATGTTTTTTCCTTCCCTGGATTAACCGGAATCTGCTCCTTCATATCGAGATATTTGCTAGTATACCCTGCAAATACCTGCTCACTTATGTATAAGTCATCCCAAGTAAACTCTGAGTAATGGCTCATCTTATTATAGAGGCGCATCAACGTTCTGAACGCCAAAATAAATTGCAACTTGTCATCTTCGGAATATAGACCATCTACATCGTCGATGTGTGGAACAATAGCTAAAAACTTTTCGGATTCCTCATTGAATTTAGCAACGTGAGTTTCATACGGTTCGACGATGATCACGTCTATCGCTTCCTTGTTACTGAATAATGTTATAGCTTGATCTGTTTTGTCTTTTAGGTTACGGAAGCAGATAATGTTACCTTGAGACTTGTTTTTATCTAATATACGGTTTGTACGGCTAAAAGCCTGTATCAATCCGTGATATTGAAGATTCTTGTCCACGTACATTGTGTTCACATATTTGCTATCAAACCCTGTAAGGAACATATTGGCCACTAAAAGTATATCTAACTCATTATTCTTTGCCTTCTTAGCGACGTCGTTATAATAATTGTAAAAGCTTTGACTATCTCGACTGCTATGGGCGGTGTCATAAGTTTTATTGAAATCATCTATGTATTGATCTAGCAACTCTCTACGATGTGGCTTATAGCCATATTGTTGATGTGGTTCTGCTGCGATAGAAATTTCACCTTGCATTTGATCTGAGATCTCGTCTTCGTTCTGTGCAAAGCTAAAAATAGTTACAACATTGAGATCATGCTCTCCCCTAGCCTTTTTGGCTTTGAATAATTCGTAATACTGAATAACGGAATCAATATCTTGTACACACATCATTGCACAGAACTTTCTATTCTGGGTCTTTTGACCATGGTATTGGATTATATAATCCACAATTTCGTCTTTACGCTGCGGAGCTTCAAGAACTTCCGTGTGATCTATATCCTGAATCTTGAGATCTATAATATGATCTTTCTGCTTGAACGTCCGGATGTATTCGACTGAAAACCGCAATACATTGTCGTCTCTGATTGCATCGGTGATGACATATTTATGTAGGCACTCACCAAATAAACTGGAGGTGGTCTGCTCTCCATTGGCATTTTCGGCCAATATCGGTGTGCCTGTAAAACCAAATAATTGAATATTAGTAAAATAGTTGACAATATTATTGTGCGTATCACCAAACTGAGAGCGATGACACTCGTCAAAGATAAAAACCATCCGATCGTGTTGTATTCTATTCATCTTATAGATGTTCCTACCAGATATCGCATTATTGAGCTTTTGGATAGTCGTAACAATGACTTTCGCATTGGGATCGATAAACTTTCGGATAAGATCCTCCGTATTCTCAGCGGAATTTACAGAACCTTTGCTGAAGCTCTCATACTCTTTATTCGTCTGATAATCCAGATCTTTACGATCTACTACAAAAACAACTTTCTTGATCGTTGGAATCCTGGACAGGATCTGGCTGGCTTTAAAACTGGTCAATGTCTTACCGCTTCCGGTAGTGTGCCAAATATAACCGTTTTTCTCTATATTGTACCCATTGAGCTTTTCGTTTGCCTTAACTTTCTTTATAATACTTTCAACTGCATAATATTGATATGGTCGCAAGACCATCAGCTTTTTCTCCGTTTCATTAAGAACGATATACTTACATATCATCTTACTGACATGACAGGGTTCTAAAAAGGTATCAGTAAAGCCATTGAGAATATTATTCAGGGGTTTGTTTTCTTCGTCTGTCCAATGGAAGGTCTGTAAGTATTCTTGGGGATGTGCTCCAAAGTTACTGAAGTACTTCGTATTTACTCCGTTACTGATAATGAATAACTGTATAAAGTGAAATAACCCTTTACCTGCGCTGAAGCTATGCTTTTGATAGCGATTGATCTGATTAAAGGCTTCTTTCATTTCCAACCCAGTGCGCTTCAGCTCAATCTGTACCAAGGGAAGCCCATTAATCAATAACGTCACATCGTATCTGTTCCTATACTTACCTTCTTGTGTTAATTGGTTGATTACTTGATATTCGTTCTGACACCAATGCTCAACATTAAGAAATTCGAAATAAAGATTGTCTCCATTGTCTCGTATGATATGCTGCTTCTGCCGAAGTATCTTGGCCTTTTCAAATACGGAGCCTTTGTTAAGTATATTCAATATTTTATCAAACTCTCCATCAGATAACTTAACATTATTATGCTTCTCGATCTGTACTTTAAGATTGGACAATAGTGTAGACTCATCTCTGACAACGACATACTGATAACCTAATTTTTGCAATTGGGTAACAAGACGTTCTTCTAGGATCTGCTCAGACTGTTTGCTCATTTATTTAAGGCTGAATAATTATAAAGCCCAAAATACAAAAACAATTACGAATTACGAGGGGGAAACCGTAATTCGCAATTTGTTATTTAGACTACCTTAATCCTTTAAACATTTGTTCTATTGCTTTTTTCTTCTGCTCCATGTTGGGATGAACGTACAGATTCAGCGTCGTACTGATATTGGAATGCCCTAACAGCACACTGACCGTCTTATAGTCACAATTGCTCTCGATGCACCTTGTCGCAAAGCTATGACGCAGACCATGAAATTTGAGTTCCGGCATTCCTAACTCTCGCATCATATTTTTATAATAACTTCGATAGGTTCTAGGCTCCGTAGGCTTGACATCATTGGTCAGTACAAAGAATGAATCGTTAACAATCTTTTTTATAGGCTTTAACATCCGTAATAGTTCTCTACTCATAGGTATTTCTCTTATAGAGTTCTTGGTTTTTGGAGTGTCCAACAATAGCTCTGTCTTGCGTACTCCATCCTCTACAACATAGATGCGCTGAATAGTGCGTCTTACATTTATAATCCCATTATCGGTATCGATATCTTCCCAGGTGAGGGCGCAGATTTCACCTATACGTATCCCTCCACTAAGGCACATGTATACACCAAGATTGCGAAATGTAAAGTGCTGCTGGATATAATTCATTATTTTTTTTTGATCAGCCCGATTAAGCACTTCTATGCTTTGTCGTTCGCGCTCCGTAGGATATTGTATATCGAATGGTGTATATTCGATGTATTTATGCTTTGCTCCAAATTTTAGAACCATCTTTAAAACAATTAAGATGTCTTTGACCGTCTTCTGGCTCAACCCTGATTCTAATTTTTTAAACACGAAAGCTTGTACCTCCTTCTCTTCTATCTGCTGAGATTCGCCGAATGTAGGTAATAGGTGATTTTCTAGTAATAGCATATAGGCTGAAAAAGTAGACTTTTTCACGTACTGTTTTTTGTCCGCTTTCCATAAGCTGACGAGCTCTGACATTTTTTTCTGTTCCTTCATATAATTTTACGTATTTAAAAGCTCCAAAGAAACGGAATCGTCTGCCAAGATTGAGGAATCTATTAGCTTAAGGTTCCAAATAGAGGAAAATCAAACATTCCTCGCTTACGATTTCCCGAGTTTACTGGAGAGTGGGAAACTAAGAAGTTGGGAGAGATTGCTACGTTTTCAAAAGGGAAAGGGATTTCAAAGAGTGATATCGACGAAGGTGGAATTACTGAATGTATCAGATATGGAGAACTCTACACATATTATAAGGAAGTTATCACTGATATAAAATCAAGAACCAATATAGAAAAATCCGCTTTAGTAATAAGTGAAGCAAATGACATTATAATTCCTGCATCTGGAGAAAGCACAATTGATATAGCAACGGCTTCTTGCGTTTTAAAATCCGGAGTGGCTTTAGGAGGTGATTTGAATATAATTAAAACAGACAACAATGGAGTCTTTTTGTCTTATTACCTAAACAGTAAAAAGAAAACGGAGATAGCTAATTTAGCACAGGGCATTTCTGTTGTACATCTATATTCAAGTCAATTGGCTTCTTTGTTTATCAGCTTACCAATTGTACAGGAACAGAAGAAAATTTCTTCATTTTTAGCCGTACTGGACGAAAGAATTACAACCCAAAGCAAAATAATTGAACAATTAGAAACCTTAATCAATGGTGTCTGTCAAGAATTATCACAAAAAAAATACTGGAAAAAGTGTTATTTGCGAGACATACTTTCAGAGCGAAAAGAAACTAACAAAAATAAATTTCCTGTTTTTTCAGTATCAGTTTATAAAGGTGTTATTAACCAAATAGAATATCTTGGTAGATCTTTTGCCGCAAAAGATACAACGAATTATAATGTAGTATGTTATGGTGATATCGTGTATACGAAGAGTCCGACAGGAGACTTTCCATATGGAATAATAAAGCAAAGTTTTATAAAGGAAAATGTAGCAGTTTCTCCTTTGTACGGTGTTTACATTCCAAAAAGTATAAATATTGGCACGATATTGCACTTTTATTTTAAGAGCCCAACGAATGCAAGCAATTATTTACACAGCTTAATCCAAAAAGGAGCAAAAAACACTATAAATATAACTAATACGCGTTTTTTGGATAATGCGATTTTTTTACCAACAGATGAAAAGGAATTAGAAAATATTGCATTGTTGCTAAATACAATTAATCAAAAAATACAAACTGAAAAGGAAATTTTATTTCAACTTGAAATGCAGAAGAAATATCTGTTGCAACAAATGTTTGTATAAAGGCTTATACAAACATTTGCTGTAATACAAACTTTTTCTGATCTTCTAATTTTTGTAAAAGTTGGGTTTCTATATCAATTTTTGAGTCGAAGGACGAGAGGAAGTTCGCTATTTTGGTTTGTTCTTCAAAACAAGGAATATGAATTTCTATTTTTTCAATTTCGGACTTACTAATTTCAGAAAATGTTGAGCCATTTGCTCGTTTCTCCAATTCATATTTATTCATTTTTATCCAATTAAAAATGAATAAATTGTTACATTCTTCTCTTGTTATTAAAGATTGAAAACCTTGGTTGGTCGTACATTCTTCGAGAGCTATTGACGCTTCGCCTATTGTGGCTCTGGTTGTTAATAATATTGCTCCTTTGGATAAAAGTTTTGCAGATGAGTTTTTTAAGCCTAATTCAGATATAGTTCTTTCGCTTTTTGAAACAAAATTTGATTTTATTTCAGTTGGAGTGAACCATTGTATATTTCCATTCCAATACTCAACTTTATTGGTTTCTGGAGTGCCACCTCCAATTACTTCACAAATATCGCCTATGTTTCTAATGTTCCATTTTGGATAATCATTCCTCATATCATCCTTAAACCTCAATTCTTGTGAAAATATCTTTTTGGCAGTAGCTGATTTTAGAGTTCTTAAATCGTTAATTATTTTGCTTTGGGTTGATATCCTATTGTCAATAAGTGACAATAGGTTTCCAATTTTTACTTGTTCATTTTTTTGAGGAATTGATAATTTAATTCCCTTTATACTCTCAAAATTCAATCCTTCTCTACCACTTCCAGTTTGTAAACTATTAAAAATGCTTTGACCTTTATACGAGGAAAGTATTGGCTGAACAAATCTTGGATTGTAGTTTTGTTTTAATCTAATAATACAGACATGTTGGTTGACGTTTCCCATTTTAAAATCCTCAGGAACAACACAGCTTCTTCCTAACGATGCCCCTGTAATATTAAGAAGTATATCATTAGACCTAACAATACTATTTTTCATTTGATTATTTACAGATTCTGGAATAAATACAGAATTATCTAATTCTAACCCATCGTTGTTTACATTTTGACTCCTTATAAAAAGTACACCTTCCTTCGTGTAAACAGCTTCACCTCCTAAAGGAGTCTTTCCACTATTGACTTTATCAGCAATCTCCCCCAACTTCTTCACTTCCCACTCTCCAGTAAACTCGGGAAATCGTAAGCGAGGAATGTTTGATTTTCCTCTATTTGGAACATTGCCTATCTTTTTACCTGTGTGTATTTTCTCGCTCATAATATTATCTTAGCTGTAAACATTAAGGAATTAAAAAAACTAAAATACAAGCCCCAATTCCTTAAAGTAGCTTTCGATTTCTATATCCAGTTCTGCTCGCTTTGCCTCTAACGCTTTGACCTCCTGCATGACTACCTGAATATCAACTCTTTTCTCTTCTTCAAAAGTATTCACATAACGTGGGATATTAAGATTGAAATCATTCTCGGCTACTTCTGCTAATGACGCTAAATGGCTATACTTTTCTATAGTTTCTCTATTACGATAGGTATCTACAATTTTGTCAATATGCTCGTCTCGTAGCATATTTTGGTTCTTTACCTTTTCAAATCCTTTACTTGCATCTATAAATAGGATATTATCCGGTGTCTCTCGACATTTCTTAAAGACCAATATACAGGTTGGTATACTCGTGCCATAGAAAATATTGGCAGGCAAACCAATAACGGCATCGAGATAATTCTTCTGTTCGATAAGGTATTTACGTATCTGCAATTCAGCAGCACCACGGAATAACACACCGTGTGGTAGCACAATGGCCATAGTACCGTTTTCAGCCAAATGATGAATCATATGCTGTACGAAAGCGAAATCTGCCTTGCTTGCTGGCGCTAACTTGCCGTACTGACTAAATCGATCATCCGTCATAAAGAGTGGATTAGCACTCCAATTGGCCGAAAAAGGCGGATTGGCTACTATAGCTTCGGCTAATAAACCTGAATGTTGTGGATGTTCCAGTGTATCTTCTTGTTTGATATCAAACTGCCGATAATGTACGCCGTGCAATATCATATTCATCCGCGCCAAATTATACGTCGTCCGATTCATTTCCTGACCATAGAAATCATTAACATCCTTTACCTCACGAGCCACACGTAATAACAAAGATCCCGATCCACACGTCGGATCGTACACAGACTTCAATTTATTCTTGCCTGTGGTGACTAGCTTTGCCAAGATTTTGGACACCTCTTGTGGTGTATAAAACTCACCAGCCTTTTTTCCTGCACCACTGGCAAACTGACCTATTAGGTATTCATAGGCATCGCCCAAAACATCAAGCTCCGTATGTTCCAGTCTAAAATCTATTTCGTCGAGATGAAGAAGTACTTTAACAATAATAGCATTACGAGCCTCAGCGGTCTTACCTAACTTGGTGCTATTCAAATCCATATCTTCGAATAGGTTATCAAAGTCTTCTTCACTTTGAGTCCCCATAGTGCTTAACTGAATATTAAGCAATATATTCTGGAGGTCGCCTAGTATGAAAGTATTCTCCGAAGTATTGCCGCGCCTAGCTACTTCTCCAAACAGCTCGGATGGTTTTAGAAAATACCCCAGCTTCTCTAAAGCTTCTTCTTTTATAGCCTCGATGTACTCTTGGCCCTTAGTAGTATTTTCTTTTATCTCATGGAATTTTATATTATCTTCTGTTAGAATCGAATTAGCATAGATTTCGATCTTTTCAGAAAGATACTTGTAAAATATAAAGCCTAGTATATAATCGCGAAACTCATCCGCGTTCATTTTTCCACGTAATGTATTTGCAATATTCCAAAGCTGCTGCTCTAGTATTTTCTTTTGTTCTTCTGACATCTGGTAATGTTAGATTAAGGATTGTTAATCGAAAAGCTAAAATAGGAAATATATGGCTTGAATCTATGAAAGAAGTCACGATTATTATTTTCAATGCAAAACGACCACGTTCAAAAGAATTAACATTTTGCACTTGAAGGAGCTGCTTAGTCCCTGAATAGCCTTATAACAGCGGATACCTTATCTAAGAACGATAGTTTACCATTTTTTTCGGAAGATGCTATTGCTATTTCATTTACCAAATCACGCCTGTTGATTTCAAGTTCTTCTACTCTATAATGTTCAGCTATTTCTTCCAAAGTAATACCTAATTTCTTATAAGCCTGCCTCAAGCCAAGACGTCCCGTAATATACATACCTTGAATATAAGTAATAAATAAAAGAAGGATTAAAGCATAGAATAGATAGGGAACATAAGCTTGTGCTAACGAATCATTCATATTAAATTGATAATTAGGTGCTGTAACATGAGTTACGATAGAAGATACAAATGCTCCAATTGTAGCTGAAATTATCACAACTAAGAACGTAAACCATAGAATTGTGACCTGTTTTTTATTTTCTATTTGTTCATTACAATAATCAATCATATTTTTAATCTTGAAACTACCTGATAACTGGATATTTTTAAGCAGATAAGCTTTAAATACAGTCAGATCAGTATCCCATCCTTCTACAGTCTTTGATTTAAATCTTCTGTCTAGATATTTTGTGTAAAAAAATATCCCTAAGAATGAAAGTGAAAAACAACCTAGCACTAGGAGAACCTGGCACATAACTTCTGCAATGCTGTCCACTTTAAAAATGAATAATAAAGGGAGGCTACTAATAAGAATAAAAAGCCAGTTTACCCATTGTTGTCGTTTGTAGTTTCCATTTCCTGTTACCCCAAGAAAAGTATATTTATTAAAATAGTACTTTTTTAATGTTTCGAATTTTTGCTGTAAGTCTACAATTGGCATTGGTGTAAATATTTGAAGTAAATAATAGTTATGTTTTCTTGAACACCTCTTCCTTATGCCAAGCCAGGTTTTCTTGCGATGGGCGATATTGTTCTTGACTAGGTAAAATGATTTGTTTGCCAGCTAATGTGATCAAACTGTAAGGATGATCTTCCTCTTCGTCAATATGACCAGAAACAATGATACGATAATCTTCGTCTATACCGACCAGTCCGCGATCGAAGGCACGGTGAAGATTGGGACATAGTGCTATACCGTTAGTGACTTTGTCATCGTGAGTGACAGCAAATGGTACAATATGACAGGCGTCAATAAAATTGTACTTAAACGTAGAGCGCATGCGCATACCCGTCATAGCACAGGTATCCTGATAGAGTTGCGGAATATACCGTTTGAAAAGGCCTGATCGTACAAATACATCCTCCTCGGTCTGAATCGAGATATGCTTATAACGTACATCTGGATCGTTGAGTACTAGTCCCTGAACATCGTGGTAATAGCCGTCGTTGATCTCTTTGTGCTGATAATAGTTCGCTTGCTGATCGGGAAAGTATGTAGACAGGATTGTATCCCGAAGTACAACCCGATTGGTTGAAAGCGTAAGTAACTGAAATAACTCTGCATTGAAGCTACCATAGGCTACAGTTTGTGACAGGGTCTGGACGCTCTTGATATGTGCATTAACTTGAAATCCGGGATAAGGATGTAATTCCCAGAAAGACTGTCCATTTACCTTGTCTGACTGCAAGTAATAAAAAGGCTGGGTAAAATCGGCATGGTGGGAAGTATAAACCAATAATCGCCAGTTCTCCTGAAATAACCCTACTAAATCGACATTAACCTCAAATCGATTATCATTCACAATATCTCTATCAATTAACTCGATTAATGTCAAGAGCAGAACTGGCTTATGTGGCGCCGGACCATAAGTTGTCCCCCCTCGTTTCAGCTTTCCGAAAGCTCGTATGTATGTATCCACCAAATTCATGTGCGCCTAAAGATAATAAAGTTTTATCTTTTTTACTTTCCTTATACTTTATCCACAATGCTACAAGTAACCTGTGCGATAATAGTCCATGACGATAAAATCCTGATCTGCCAGCGGTCGGCAACCATAAAGCTCCCTCTGAAATGGGAGTTTCCGGGAGGAAAGATGGAACCCGGTGAATCGAAAGAGGACTAAGCGGATGCTTCTGATAATAAAGGATATTTCAAAGAAGATAATCAGCAAACTAAACGAGCTCCAACAATCGTAAAATCGACCAGTAGCTAGTATGGATATACTTGGGTCATTAAAAGCTGGAAACAATCTGTAACCAATACCACCTGTAGCTTAGCAAGCCACAGGCGGTATAATATAATCAACGAATAATCTCAATTACTTCTCAAATAGCATTTCAAATTTTGCTATTGTTGGCGGAAGACAAGACTGCGCATCACAAGCCTGGTAATGTACTGTACCATGGATGACTGGTTTCGTACCGCCCATTGCCTTTTCAAGTAAGACGCGCTGTTTAAAAATATTACCTAACCCCTTATACACGGTATACTCCTCGTGGTATATCGGGTCGGGCAGTTCTACTTTTCCTATCAACTTCATCCCCTTAGGCAATAAAAATCCAATGCTTAATGCGGTCATCCCTTTTACTTCGTTGTCCGCATCCGTGGCATACACATACCACCCTTCGTCTACATCTATTCGTATCAAGAGCTCTACCGTATCGCCCACAGTGACTTGTTTTGGTTGTCGGGCATCGATTTTTAAAGGTGCGTATTCTTGTGCTGAAAGGGTCGTCATCATAAAAAGAAAGAACAGGGAGCACCATGTCTTAAACCAATTAGTCATTGCCCTTCTCCTTTCCCAATAAAACGTAGATGTACCCCTGATGAACCAAGTCCTCATATTTCGGTTTCTTATTATTAGCCTTAGTATTATGATGCTTATATATCTGCGCAATATCATCGTCCGTTAGTTTGTGTTTGGTCTGAAGAAGATTCAGTTCGCTCTCTGCTTTTTGGCGCTCATTGGTATCTTTAGTCTGCCCCAATAGCGATTTTAGATCGTAGATGGTCTGCATATGCTTGCTATTGATTTTTTTGGTCGCTGCAATCGCGTCTAGCTGTTGCACTGCCGAGGCATAATCGCGAGCTCTATTCTCTTTTACCCGCTGGGACATAAGCCCCGGATTTGCTTTATAGATCTGGGTATCCCACTCCCAGGACCAAGAAAGATCATGGTCAAAGCTGCCAG
>JAITLW010000300.1 GCA_031277715.1 Sphingobacterium sp.
ATATTACGCAAGACTAAAGATATTACCTGCGTCCCCAAAAAGCGTTGGGAAATGTAGAAAAACAAAAGAGCCACAACAATCGTTGTGGCTCTTTTGTTTAGTTTATCAACTTTGAATCGTCCGAAGACTTCAATAGATTTGCTTTTAATTCGTTTTCAGATTGTAGCAATTCTTGCTCCACCACCTTTCTTTTTTCCCTTCCATCGCGCTGTATCTGAAGCACCTGTTCGATTGTGCTTATAATATCGGTATTTGCCTTTTTTATAGTCTCGATATCCACTATCCCACGCTCTGTTTCACGAGCTACACTGATTGTAGACTCTTTAAGCATTTCGGAATTTTTACGCAATAGTTCATTTGTCGCATCCGTTACCGCTTTTTGTGCCTCCAATGCACGTTGAGAATGAGCAATACCCAAGGTAAGCACCATTTGGTTTTTCCACAAAGGCAACGTATTAACAATACTAGACTGTATTTTCTCCATCAGCGAACTACTATTACTTTGTATCATCCGAATCTGCGGTGCCGTCTGTAACACAACCATGCGTGTCAACTTCAGATCATGAATCTTGCGTTCAAAACGAACTACATGTTGCTCCATATCTTTATAGGCCTGTATCTTGTGCTGGTCTCCAGACTCTTCTGCTTCTTTCTTCAATTCGGGTAGCGTAATACGATGTACTTCGTCCAACTTTTCCTCTCCCGCAGCGATGTGCAGCGACAACTCTTTGAAATAGTTTTGGTTTTCGACAAAAAGCTTATCAAAGATATTAACATCCTTCAATAGAGTCTTATAGTGTCCTTCTAATTTCAATTCAATCTGATGAATATTCTTCTCGACGGAAGCATACTCTGTACGCATGCGTTGGATTTTCTTCTTTAAAGAATCAAAAAATGGGATCAGTGGTTTTTTATTCAGATTCTCATCAAAAGATTTAATATCCGAACGAAGATTTAACAGAATCTCTTCAGCTCCGCCCATATCTTTAGTACGCACCTGCTTTAATATTTCATTCGAAAAATTACTCACCTTGGTCTGACTAGCGACACCAAATTGAATAATATCCGTTGTTGAGTTCAAATTTATCTTATCTCTATACTGCTGAATTAAGGCTTTCTCTTCATCCGAAAAGCTGACCTGCATATCTTTACTTTTATCCTGATTGTTATCTTCGTAAGAAGTCAAATCTATTGTGCTCATAGTTTCTATTAATCTTTTAAGAGGTTCTTATTTTTTAAGGTCTGTAAGTAAACATCCGACTCTGCCGACACATCCAATAGACGTGCTTTTATTAAGTTTGTGACATCAATTTCAATGGCTGCAGCTGCCTGGGCAAGCACTGCTTCTAGCTTATTTTTAGAATCCAGTGTCACTTGATTATTAAGTCTCGTGTTTTCCAAATCATCGTACTCCCGCAATACATTTACAACCGTCCCGTGTCTAACCAAGAATTTTTCAGCCTCTTGAATATCTCTTTGCTCTAACAAATGGAAAAGGCGAACAATTTTAGCCACATACTGTTGTATATTTCGATTATCCACCTCCTTTTGAAAATACATCAATTTAGTGACGAATGATTGTGGTGTTTCTATCTGTGCCTGTGCCAATTCCAAACGGCGCTGATCCGCCAGGGTATTAATCCATGTCAACGGACGGACTTCGCCCAACTCTAGTCGTTGCAAATAGGATTTTGATTGATTGAGCAACAGTCCATTCCCTACAATATAAGAGGTGATATACCCACAAACCGTAAGCAGCATCCCTTGCGACATCGCTCCAGCGAAGACATAGAAAGAATAAAAGAGACCAAATTGAACAAAAAGCAATAGCCAAGACAACAAATACCATGATCTGACTTTTCCCTTAGATGCCTGAGACATCATCACCAATGGATGAATAGGAGGCGCAAACATTAAAATCGACAAAAATGTCCATTTCAATCGTCCCAACTCCCAACGTTTACTCTTTTTTGTGGCCCAACCCATAATGCAATTTAATTATTTTTTTTGGTAAAAAGCCAACTATTCAGCTCCACCAAAAGCTATTGTTACATCGATATCCAATTCTTGTTCCAATTATATATATTTTTACATCATGGCAGAAAAAAACAGTTATATTATTTACTTACGTGTCATTGCGACAGTCTTCGTTGTGTTAATCCACGCTTCGACAGGTTTTCTCTACCGCATAGATACAACCGCCTTCGATTGGAATTACGCCAATTGGATAAATGCTGCAACACGATGTGCTGTCCCTTTATTTGTCGTTATTTCGGGAGCTTTGTTACTGCAAAAAGAAGAGAACACTTGGATTTTTTATAAAAAAAGGCTCCCAAAACTGATTTACCCTTTTCTATTTTGGACAATCATCTACCTGATATACTACTTTTATCGGTACACCAATTTTGCGACATTGTCATTTGAAACGATATGCACTATCGCTCAAGACAAAATATTGCACGGCGCCAATGCACATCTATGGTACCTGTACATGATTATCGGACTCTACTTAACCATTCCCTTTTTAAGAAAAATCATCGCAAACTGCACCACGAAGGAAATTGAACTATTTCTACTGTTTTGGTTTCTGAGTATGTTTATCGCCAACAAAGGATTTTATACAGTAATGCCAAAGTTTGACCTGACCTTTTTTTCAGGCTATATCGGCTACTTGGTACTAGGGTATTACCTAACGATAAAACAGTTTAATTGGAACCGATCTGCACCACTAGTAGGATACCTATTAGTCACCATTATTACGGCAACAGGCACCTACATGCTCAATCAAAAAGGCAACCAACTGAATACTATACTCTATAATTATGTATTCCCCACTACAGCACTAGCCGCTACCAGTATATTTCTATTGGTCAAACAGTATACAGAACAGACAAGTATCATCCCAAAATGGGTTTTAATAATAGACAGATACAGCTTCGGCATCTATCTCTGTCATATTATCCCTTTGAACTTTTTACACCCACTATTATCACGCTACATGGGCAACGGATGGGTCATCCCTCTAGCGACATTAGGCACAGTGATAGCATCCATCTTCATCACTTTTGTAATTCGAAAAATCCCTTACGGCAAGTATATAAGTGGTTAAGCTTAATTTGTAGACAGCAAATCATTATCAAAACAATTGATAATGAAATAGCGCGACAGCCCACAGGTAATATCCTTATCGCTCAATGTTGAAAGCACAACCTCACAGTTGTTCAGAATCCGCCCCATAGCATAAGTCTGTATCTGCTGCTGAATAGGATTTGTAATCAGTGTCGCTGCCTTAGCGAACTTACCACCGAGTACAACCCGTTCTGGATTAAATATCTGAACGAACAATGCAATCGCCTTACCCAGGTTTTTACCTAATTCTGTAATCAATTCAATAGCATATTGATCCCCTTCCAAGGCCGCATCTATAATATGTTGCGGCAAAATATTCTCACTATTAAATTTTTTTGCCAATAATGTGGGCACATTATTTTTAATATCCTGTCCCGCTCTCTTGACCAAAGATATCCCCGAAGCAACCGTTTCCAAACAACCTCTTTTCCCACAGTAACAGAGCTCACCGTCCTCAATAAAACTCATATGTCCCATCTCTCCCGAGAATCCATTTTTACCCATATAAATTTCTCCCTGCGCAACGATACCTAATGCCATCCCCCAATCCATAAGAATCGTCAATCCATTTTCGACGTGTTTCAGCGCTCCGAAATTCTGTTCCGCATAGGTCGTCAACTTAACATCGTTGACAACATAAACCTTCTTAGCAAAAGATTTCTCCAAATGACTTTTCAAGTCGAAATCAGTCTCGAAGAAGAAAGAGTAATTTTTCCCTTTTGATTTATCAATCAGCCCGGGCATAGAAATAGCCAGTCCAGACACATCCTGCCAATTCAAAGCATGACTCAGGACATAGTTATTAATTAAATTCTCAAACTTACTCAGTCCTTCTATTCCGACCGACAAATCATATTCAAATACCTCAACCGGGGCTAAAACTCTATTGTTATTATCTATGAACGAAATTTTAACAGAAAATCGGTTCACTTCGACGCATAGCACCTTAAATATGCCATCATTCAATTGGTACAAGTTGGGTTTACGCCCACCGACAGACTCACCTCTCTCATTCTGAATAAGTAATTTTTGGTCTATCAGCTCCACAATCAATGTATTCAATGTCGGAAAGCTTATACCTAAAACCTTCATCAATTCATTGACAGAAATAGCCTCCTTGTCATACACAGCACGCAGTAGTCTATTTTTCTTCTGCATGGCACGGATTTGCTTAGGATCAGATAAGCTTGATAAAAGATTTTCTAAAATACTCATAAAACAGGTCCTATAAAGGCTGACAATTTATTCTATCAACCATTGCTTCTAATATACAACTTATAATAAATACTACCTTAAAAATGAAAGTTTATTAAAATAATAAAAAATAATCATGGACAATTATTTAAAAAATAGATAAACAAAAAAATTTACTTCTTACATTGATTTTAATATCTAGCATAATCTTAAGATCCGGGCTTTCCATGAGCAGAGCCCATCGGTCCTTTTTCTGCTCTCCCGATGTTGTTTTACGCTTAATTAGCTGGTACTAATATAGTAACATCTAGGGATCATGTTATTACTACATTATTTTTTGATAAGTAATAAATCAGAATACAATAGGGACATAACAGGGGGTTTATTCGCTGTGGTCCGAATGAAGTCCCTGTTGTCTCCGAATAAAGTCCGTATGAAATCCTTATTATATAATAAAATGTACCCTAGTTGGTATCAAGCTGAACGTATTTAAGTTTAAGAAATGTAAAGTAATAGTTTTTTCGGTATAAAGAAAAAGGGGCTGTCTTGAGTATTACAAGACAGCCCCTTCTATATTTTCTTTTATATTGAATTGACTTAGAATGGTAAATCATCGTCATCTGCTCCTGAAGAGCTGATATCTACCGGTGCAGGCATTTCTCCATAGCCTGGAGCCGAAGCACCAGATCCTGTATTTGCCAATTTCGTTACACGCCATGCGACCAACGAGTTAAAATATGTGGTAACGCCATCTTTATTAGTCCATGGGCGTCCACGAAGGTTAAATGATATCTCAATTTCCTCGCCTACCGCCAAGTTATCAAAGATATTAACTCTATCTTGTGTCGCTTCAAAGCGAATATACTCTACAAACTGTGGGTTCTCGGCGTATGCAACAATAAGATCTCTTTTCTTGAAAGACTCTGTAACCTGCTGTAAAGCACCGACTTCGTGCACTTTTCCTCTGATTTCCATATTCAAAATTATTAAACGATAAAATTACACATTTTTTGCGTTTTAGATTAACTAACTTTGCATAAATATGAAGGAAGTTTTCAACACCCAGAAAAAGGTGATTATAACATGCAATAAAAGACTGTCACCTTACTTGCAAGAAGAAGTACTAGCTCTAGGCTTCGACATCAAACGTTTATTTAATACCGGCTTAGAGCTATTCGCATCGCTAAACGAGTGTATCAAATTAAATTTGAATCTACAAACCGCAAGTCAGGTCTTATATGAACTGGCCTCTTTTCGAGCAAAAGACCCTAAAGAGCTATATGACAATCTAATTAAACTGGAGTGGGAAAACATCATTCCTTTTGATAGTTATTTTTCTGTCACCTCCAATGTACACAACGAGACGATTACTACTCCACTATTTGCTAATGTAAAAGTGAAAGATGCAATTGTCGATCGTATAAAAGACAAAAAAGGAGTTCGTCCCAACTCCGGTCCAGAACTTTCTAAAATCGTGATTCATTTACACTGGATGGAAGATCGCGCAGAGATATTTATAGACAGCTCTGGAGAAACCCTTGCCAAACACGGTTACAGAAAACATCCTGGAAAAGCTCCTATGCTTGAAGCTTTAGCTGCATCAACAATACTAGCAACCAAATGGGATGGGAAGACACCGTTTATAAATCCAATGTGTGGTTCCGGCACGCTGGCTATAGAAGCAGCCTTAATAGCTCAACACCGAGCACCCGGATTACTACGTATGAACTATGCGTTCATGCACGTGATAGGATACGATGAAAGTGTTTTCTTTAACGAACGAAAACTATTAAAAGAAAAAACGGACAAATCAAACATTCCTCCAATTATCGCCTCTGATATTTCAGAACAAGCTATAGGAATCGCAAAAATAAACGCACAAACAGCAGGAGTAGAACACCTCATAGATTTTCAAGTCTGTGATTTCGCAGAGACTACAGTGCCGGATGGTCCCGGAGTAATCATGTTCAATCCCGAATATGGCGAGCGCCTGGGTACACATAGCAAACTAGAGATCACCTACAAAAGAATGGGCGACTTCATGAAACAAGAATGTAAAGGTTATCGGGGCTATGTATTTACTGGAAACCCTGATCTGGCCAAAAAAATTGGGCTTAAGGCCTCCAGACGCTTTGAATTCTTCAATGGAAAATTGGATTGTAGGCTGTTGCAGTACGAACTCTACGACGGCTCCAGAGAGAATTAATTATGCAGGAGATAATCGATCAAACGGTCATTTTTGTTCAGGAAACCCTTAAAGATGCTGAAGCGGGGCACGACTGGTGGCACATACAACGTGTGTGGAACAACACCAAATTGATCCTGGAAACAGAGCAGGCAGATCGCCTGGTCTGTGAATTGACGGCTTTACTCCATGATATAGCTGATAGTAAGTTCAATAATGGCGACGAACAAATAGGACCTCGAATCGCGGGAGAATTTTTAGCCTCCATTGCAGTAGCTCCAGAAGTTATAGAACATGTACAGAAAATCATTCTCAACATGTCGTTCAAGGCCTCGTTAGGAACTGTATATTTTCACTCCAAAGAATTAGAAGTAGTGCAAGATGCTGACCGCTTAGATGCTATAGGTGCTATAGGAATAACGCGTGCATTTACATACGGAGGTTTTAAGAATAGAGAAATCTACAATCCCCACATTCCTATTCAGTTAGAAATGGACAAAGAGTCCTATAAAAATACGACTGCTCCTACGATAAATCATTTTTATGAAAAGCTACTTTTATTAAAAGATAAAATGAATACTGCTACAGCGAAAAAGATAGCGCAGGAGAGACATCAATACATGGAAGACTTTTTGCAACAATTCTATAACGAATGGAATGGTTTAAAGTAAGTTAACCGTTAATTAATAAAAGATTCTTAATTTAGGCAGTATGAAATTTAAACCTACTGCCTTTTTCTTTGCCTCATTATTGATATCAACTGTTTTTTGCACCAACACTTACGCTCAAAATCAGGATTCAATCACTTTTACAACGACCGCCTGGAAGACAAATACCCTTAAAAAAGGACTCTCTTGGAAACAAGCTAATATTTCGAATCTATTCGGTAGCCGTCAAGAGATCAATATCATAGAAATAAACCTAAAGAAACACAAAAAAGCACTCCGTCTCGCTGCACTTTCCCGTGGTCTCGAAAAAACTTCGGTATTAGCAGAATCTCGCAATGCAATTGTCGCTATCAACGGTGGTTTCTTCAACATGAAAGATGGTGGTGCGGTAGATTTTATTAAAGTAGACCAGCACATCGTCAACACAACAGCCAGCCATTCCTCTAGAGCTAATGCTTACCTCGCCTTTGATTCAAAAAATGTACTGATAAGCACCGACTCTACACAGATTTCGTCATTCCCAAATATACTGCTGTCGGGCCCTCTTCTTTTAAAAAATGGCCAGGAAACACTTCTTGCTAAAAACGCTTTTAACGACAACAGACATCCAAGGACCGCCATTGCTATCAAAGGGAATAATCTTATCCTCTTTACAGTCGATGGCCGAAATGCCAATTCCCAAGGTCTTAGCTTGACCGAATTGGCGAAAATATTCCGCTGGTATGGGTGTCAGGATGCGATGAATCTAGATGGAGGAGGTAGCACGACCATGTACATAAAAGAACAGGGAGTTGTCAATTACCCTAGCGACAATAAACAATTTGATCATTTGGGAGAGCGTGCCGTTGCAAACATCATTTATTTATTGAACTAAATCAACCAAAAACTATAAAACTCTATTACAATGAAACAACTAGTAACTCTACTTCTAGCTTTATTCATCTTAACCACAGCAGCGGCACAAGAGACTAAAATCATAGCGCATCGTGGTGCATGGAAAAACACGCACGCACCTCAAAACAGTATTGCGGCATTACAAGAGGCCATCAAACAGGAGGTATGGGGCAGCGAATTTGATGTACACATGACCAAAGACGGCATACTTGTCGTAAATCATGACAATGATTTTTACGGCATTGACATCGCGACTTCTACTTACGAAGAGCTTTTAGTGAAAAAACACCCTAACGGTGAA
>JAITLW010000320.1 GCA_031277715.1 Sphingobacterium sp.
CAGCTTGCCTTTTGATAAATCGAATGGAGGTCAATCGGAGGAAAAGACAAACTGTATAAAAACACCCAATGGAGGGACTTATCAGATCATCCTATCGGATGGTACCAAAGTATGGCTCAACTCCCGTTCGTCGATTAATTTCCCCTTAGTATTTGACAAGGGTGAAAGAGTGGTGGATATCGAAGGGGAGGTCTTTTTTGAGGTGGCCAAAAATGAGCGTAAACCGTTTATCGTCCGCACAAAGTCGCAAGAGATAAAGGTAGTCGGTACCTCATTCAATGTCAATGCTTATAATGACGAGCCATTTGTCCGCACCACACTGGTTACAGGCAAAATCAAATTAAAAACTGCGGATCAGTTTTTTTATCTGGAGCCAGGAGATGAGCTTATCAACTACGGCGAGCACAGCACGTTGCAAACGGGAGATATCGAGCAGGTACTGGCCTGGAAAGAAGGATATTTCAAGTTTGATAAAGTAGATCTAAAAACCTTAATGCGGGAAATAAGCCGTTGGTATAATGTTTCAGTAGATATAGATGCACAACTTGAAAACGACCGGTTTGTCGGTAAGATAAAGCGTTCGGAAGACCTGGATAAAATGATATATATTCTAAAAGAGGGAGGATTAAATATTCGCTTAGTAGATCGCACTATTACTGTGCGGAAATAATGAACCAACATTTTAGTTGGTATTAAATGACATAATTATAAACCTAATTTACTTTTTATGATTCCAAAGTTTAACTTAAGGCAGATCCTTCTGTCTTCACGATGGAAGGACACGGTGTATAAGCGCTTGATTGCTATCGCGCTTATAAGTCTGTCTCTATCTCCATTGTATGCTTCTATTATAGGATTTACATTTAAAAAGAAAAATGTCACTATTGAGGCCGTCTTGAAAGAGCTTGAAAAACAGACTTCTTATAATTTGTTCTACAAGTTTGAAGAGGTACGTATGTTAAAGAAAGTAGATGTTAATTTTGTTAACGCTCCACTTAAGGAAGTCTTAGATCAATTGATTAGCAGTAATGGTCTAACGTACTCCATAACAGACAATACTATTATCATTAAAACTACGGTACCGAACAATTCTCCCGTAAAAAATAGCGATGGTGTTTTGCAGACAGGAACTATCAGGGGGAAAATCAGCGACAGGACGACCCAGGCTCCGCTTTCAGGTGCGACATTAAAAGTGAACAACAAAAGCCTACAATCCAATAATAATGGCGAATTCGTCCTGAATAACGTTAAGCTAGGGGATAGAGTGGAGATCTCTTTTACAGGGTACATCGCAAAAACTATTACATTGTCTGATTTTAATAATCTTGATGTGGCATTGGAACTTGACTATAGCAGTCTGGATGAGGTGGTTGTAACGGGATATACGGTTCAAAAGAAAAGAGAGCTTACCGGTGCAATATCATCATTAAAAGCATCGGATGTCGCTGGGTCTTTGGCTGTGAGTGTAGACGGTGCTATGCAGGGACGGATGTCGGGCGTGAATGTGCAGTCAAGGGTAGGTGTGCCCGGAGCAGCCATAAAGGTGGAGGTAAGGGGCCCCGGATCTATTTCAGCAGGTACGGAGCCTTTGTATATAGTGGATGGTCTCATTGTGAATAATAATAATGTGAGTAATACGGTATCTACTAATCCGTTGGCTAATATTAACCCGGAGGATATCCTGACTATCGAGGTGCTAAAAGACGCTGCCGCCGCGTCTGTGTATGGTGCACAGGCTGGTAACGGGGTGGTGTTGATTACAACAAAGAAAGGGAAGGAAGGTCGAGCAACGATAGATGTGGGATACCGTGGGGGGAATGTAAAGCCCATTAATCTATTGCCACTGATGAACTCGCAGCAATATCTGAATGCGCGTTATGAAGCACTGAAGAATAAGAATCCCAATCAGACCGATGAGCAGATCTGGAAAACAGTCTTAACACAATCAAGATTGGATGTCAATATGAACGCAAGTGATATCGCAGCCTTAGCGACTTACGATTGGCAGAAAGCAGCTTATACCGGAGGCGGGACTAACAAATTTGATTTAGCGGTATCTGGAGGTACAAGTACGAGCAACTATCGTTTGTCCGGAAGTTGGGAAGATACGGAAGGTAGTATTGTTGGATCGGACTTTTCGAGAGGAACGGTTAATATGAACTACAACAATCAGCTGTCCAAAAAAGTAAGTGTACAGACCAATGTTAATCTTTCGACTATTAACCAACATGGCCCATTAGGAGCGACGGGGACCACAACACAGTTTTCTTCGCCAAGTTATGCAAACCCTATGATTCTGCCGTTTCTTCCGATCTATAACGAAGATGGAAGTTATAACTTTTCGTTAGCAGGTTTTCCTGGCACATTTACCCGCAATACGTTGCATTCTACAGCGTTGAATGAATCCCGCGAGAATAATAACAGTTTATTTGGCAATCTGCAGATCAACTATAAGATTTTAGACAATCTTACCTACAAAGGAATGGCGGGTATTGATTACCGTGATATCTCCGCCAAACAATACTATGATCCAAGAAGTATTGATGGAAATGCCAGAGGAGGAATTCTGATAGAGTATACCGACAAACCTATTACATTTACGACTACACATACGTTGCAGTATGCACCGAAATTAGCTGATGGACATTCGCTTAATAACTTGTTGGGGACAGAATACCGGAGCTATTCTAATCAGGGGGGGAATGTAAGAGGCGAGGGGTTCCCGAATCATTTATTTACGGAATTGGCTTCTGCTGCGGTCATTGTATCTGCAACTTCTCAATGGACAGGTGTAAAGCGAATGGGTAGTTTCTTTCAGAGTAATTACAACTACGCAGATAAATATTTTGCATCCGGTATAATCCGTTATGACGGGTCATCGCGATTCGGTACGAATTCCAAATTTGGCTTTTTTCCGGCCATTTCTTTAGGATGGGATATGGCGCAGGAGGACTTTATAAAGAATCAGGCTGTGAATCAATTGAAGCTGAGGTTGGGTTACGGACAGACGGGAAATGATCAGATCGGTAATTTTGCCTCGCGTTCGCTTTATGGTGGCGGTATTACCTACAATGGTTCCGCTGGTATTCAATCTAATACTTTGGGGAATAGTGAGCTGAGATGGGAGAAAAATGTAACGACAAACTTGGGCTTGGATTATGCTTTTTTCAATAGCAGGATCTATGGTTCTATCGAAGTGTATCATCGGCTTAGCAAAGATTTACTGCTAGACAAACCTGTGGTATGGGCTGGAGGGTATAGCCAGATTACGCAAAATCTGGGAGAAGTGATCAATCAAGGGCTCGAATTTGAAGTTGGAGCGGTGGTATGGAATAGAAATAATTTTAAATGGACATCCAATTTCAATATCTCGTTTCAGCGCAACGAGGTGACCAAGCTTTATGATGATGTCACCTTGTTGCCAGGAGACAATTCTGTAATGGTTGGACAATCATTACGTACCTTTCTTCTACCTCAGTATGCAGGGGTAAATAGTGCTACAGGAAGAGCGGTATGGTATGACAAAGAAGGCAATTACTCGTATAATCCGGGTACTATGGAGCTGGATTCCTATGCACCTCATGGCTTGCCCAACGAGTTGCCTGACTTTTATGGAGGCTTTAATAACTTGTTCGAATACAAGGGGATTTCAGTAGGGATATTCTTTCAGTACGATTATGGAAGGGTACTGTATGATAATTTTGCTAGAAACCTGTCCAGAAAAGGGGATTCTCAAATTAATGGTATGGCCTGGTATTATGACAACAGATGGCTATCGGACGGACAAATTACGAGTGTGCCCCGGCCTATAGACGGCGCTGCAGAAACGAACAATGCGAGAGGAGATCTGGCTTCAACACGCTATCTACAGGATGGATCTTACATTCGGTTGAAAAACATCAACCTGGGGTATCAGTTGCCGAAAACGATAGTCAGCAAAGTTGGTTTGAAACAGGCTCGCGTGTTTATGCAGGGTAATAATCTCTATACATGGACGAAGTTCGCAGGTTATGATCCAGAGTTTTATGTAGTCGGATCCAATACCTCTTCTAATGTCGGTGTGGTGCCTACAGCCAAGTCGTATTATTTCGGAGTTCAATTAAGTTTTTAAAGAAAGATAATTATGAAACGCAAATTTCTAGTTTCCATTATATGTTTAAGTTTATTCTCTTCGTGTGAAAAACTGTTAGAGATTAATCCTAAACAGTCTATTGATTCTTCAATAGCTCTTACTTCTACAGAAGGGATATCAGCTGCATTGACCTCCGTATATGCGCGTCTACAGCACTATACGCTGTATGGTAGAGATTATCTGGCATTAGCCGAGGCATTATCGGATAACATGATTCATACGGATAATTCGTCACATTTGCGGCCTGAGGCGACGAATACCCGTAACGCCCACTTGTCGGGCTGGCAGATAGCTTATTATGCTATTAATCAGGCAAACCTGATTATCGACGCCTTGAATAATGGCACTTATGAAACCTCATGGAAGGCAAATACATTGGGGCAGGCGTATTTCTTAAGAGCCCTATGCTACCACGATCTGATGCGTGCCTATGCTTATGATCCTACGGCAATAGTGGATGCTTATAATTATGGTGGGGTACCATTGATGTTGGTGGGGGTAGACGATGTAGGTAAGATCGCGGCATTAGAAAGACCTGCTCTAGAAAAAGTATATGATCAGATATATGCAGATCTGGATTTAGCACATACCAATCTTACAAGCTCAAACTCGACCTCGGTTCATTTGGCGACCAAAGCAGCGGTCAGTGCCTTGTATGCTCGGGTAGCATTGTACAGAGGGGATTATGGAAAGACGGTTGAAATGGCAACAAAGGCGCTAGGGGAAACCAATGCGGTGTTTTCAAGTCAGGCCAATTTTCTTGCAGACTGGCGTAAAGAAGTACATCCCGAATCTATATTCGAGCTGAAATTCAATATTTCTGAAAACATAGGTAGCGACCGTTCACTGCGTTCGACTTACACGAGTAGAGCGACTTATGATGCTACGGCTTTTTCAATTCAGGCGGTATTGGCGGTAGATCCTGCTTTTTATACGAGTTATACCAATGATGATGTACGTCGTGGTCTGATAAGATCAGGGGTGGGTAAAAATGAGCGGTT
This sequence comes from Sphingobacterium sp., assembly GCA_031277715.1. Lineage (GTDB taxonomy): Bacteria > Bacteroidota > Bacteroidia > Sphingobacteriales > Sphingobacteriaceae > Sphingobacterium. The sequence goes on from JAITLW010000320.1 coordinate 5,134, forward strand.
TTTAGAGAATTATAAGTTCATATCCAAAAGCGGAACATTAGGACTTGATAACGTTCCGATTCTTCGTCTCTCTGAAGTGTACTTGAACCGTGCCGAAGCACTGGCCCGTCAGCATACGCCAGATGGCAATGCAGCTATGCAGGACCTCAATAAAATAAGAAATAGAGCCGGACTCCCATCAGTGACACTCGCTGGAGAAAGTCTGATCAATGAGATCATGCTGCAGCGTCGTTTAGAGCTAGCTTTTGAAGGACATCGCTGGTTTGATCTGAAAAGAACAGGAAAGGATATCGTCAAAGGCAGTGGAACGATTGCATTTACAGATTATCGTATCCTGGCTCCGATTCCTATTCGTGAGACGATAGCTGATCCTATATTGAAACAAAACTTTAACTATTGATATCATGGGTACTTCAATTATAAAACTAAGTATACTTTTAATAAGTATAATCTTTATCTCCTCGTGTCAGGAAGACTATAACGAACGTTATTTGATTAAAGAGAATAGTATAGAGCTGGAAGATGCGATTACGACAACACTCGTACCAGGGAAACCATATGGTATAGTCAAGCGAAAAATTGGTGCTGCCAGCGCGGTGACTTTACAGGTGAATATGTTCGGCGTTCCGCATAATCAGGATCAGTCTTTTTCATTCCGTGTCGTCGAGGATGAAAGCACAGCAATAAGCGGTAAGGATTATCTGTTGCCCAATGGCAATACTTTTATAATACCTAAAAATAGCAATAAAGGCTTTATTCAGATCAATGGTGTGCCGTCCGGAGCAGGGAGATCCTTACTCGTATTGGAAATACTGGGCAATGAACAGATCAAAGTTGCCCAGAACTATAAGCTGATTGCTATTGAATGTCAATACTAGATAGAAGTTTCAAACAGAAACGAAAAAAGCACGTTATTGATTGGATGGACATATGAAGTTTATATATATTGTATGGTTACTCGGTGTAGTAGTGTTTACTACACCGGCTGTGGCTCAGGTAGATGATGTTCATAGTCATTGCACGGGTACTTGGCAGACTATTGGTCCACCAACTGGGACATTAATGATTATAGGAGGCGCCGCTTCGGGAGATAACTATGATTATTTTATGAGCCTGGTGGGCGATCCTGCTGCTTCGATTGTTTTTATACCTACTGCGGGAGATGTAGTTGACGAAACCAATAGTGCCTATAAGGGGTTGGTCAAGGCGGGTGCAATGAATATCACTATATTGCATACCAAGAAACGTGATGTGGCTGATAGTGAATCTTTTGTTGCTCCTTTGAAAAGTGCGCGGGCTGTTTTCATAGGAGGGGGATTCCAAAAGCGTTTAGCGGAGGCCTATCTTAATACATTGACCCATCAGTTGATGTTTGAGGTCTTAGCCAAAGGCGGAGTGATTGCAGGCAGTTCTGCAGGGGCATCTATACAAGGTTCGTATCTATATGGTGGAGGACCCGAACAGAAGATCGGTTTTGGTTTTATGAAGCAGTCTATTATCGGGCAGCATTATATGCGTCGGAATCGTATGGGGAGCATTGCTAAGATATTGAACCAGGAGGTCGGTTTATTGGGCTTTGGCATAGATGAAGCTACGGCAGTGATTGTTAAGGGGGATGTATTAGAGGTCGTAGGAGAAGGCAAAGTCGCTATGTACAATCCGATGAGGAATGGATATACAAGCGATAGACCGCAGGAATATCTGTTCTCTGGCGACCGGTACAACGTTCATTTAAGGGAGATTATACATCGTTCTCAGGTGTTGTCAGAGGCTGTATGGGGAGCGGATCAAAGTGCAGAGCTGATGGAGCGGGTAAAGAGCTCTACTAACAGAAGCTCCTTTGCTGGAAAGGTGATGATTTATGGAAGCCATAAGCTGACGGATGCGGATATCGGATTCTTTCTTGAAAAGCTCAATAAACCTGCTGCCAAGATTGTCGTGTTATCTACGGGGAATGATTCGCTGTATACAGAAGGCCTTGATCTGCTCAGGCAGCTCGATCGGCTAGGCGGACAACATGGGGTACTTTTACATACCATAAATAGCGCTAAGGCGAACACAGACGATGTTACTGAGCTATTAAAAGATGCGGATGCGGTCTGGATAGACGACACGAGGAGTTGGCAGCTAGCTGATACGTATCTGTATACAGCGGTGCATAAGGAAATGTTAGATCTACTACAGCGGGGAGGAGTGATTGCAGGTAATGGAGCTGGGGCAGCGATGCTGTCGGCCAGGTTATTTGGCGAACCCGAGAAATACGGATGGCACCAGGGATTTGGTTTTGTTAGTAATACCATGATCGTCAGACCCAATCAGGATCAAAAATCGCTGACACAGATGAAGTCCGTTTTAAAACAGGATAAGAATCTAAAAGCTATAGTTTTGAATGAGGATTCGAAGCTATTGGTAGAGGGAGGACATCTTCGTCTATTAGAAGGAAAACCTGTACTTTTATATAATTCCGGCACGAGTAAAACAAAAATAGCGGCAGGCAAGGATATCGTATTGAACGGACTATAATTTACCTAACTTATGAAAACGAAACTATATTTATCAATTTTGCTATTTGGAATGATGGTAGTCTCCACTTTTGCACAGAATCAAGAGTTAGCAAGACTGTTGTCTACGCCCTATATCGGTAAAGTGGTAGGTGCGTCCAGGGCGAATGTAATAGCCTTCACGGTAAATGAAAAGGGACATCGGAATATTTACGTGGCAGAGGGAACCGGTTATACGGTTAAAAAGCTAACTAATTTTGATAGTGATGATGCGCAGGAAATAACCAGTATGTCGATCACTAGCGATGGTAAGTGGATCGTATTTGCCCGGGGTGGAGATCACGGTGCTAACAGTGCCCCGGTAGCTACCAATTCGGCATCTTTTGTCGATCCTACGAAAATAGAGGTTTTTAGTCTTTCGGTTGCTGATCAACGTTTGTACAAGATAGGTACTGGAGATTTTCCAGTTCTTCATCCGGATCAGACTGCCGTTTCTTATTTTCGTTCTGGACAGGTATGGACAGCTTCTTTAGATGGAGAGAGGGCGGCTAAGCAGTTGTTTACTATGAAAGGAACAGCTGGCAATATGCAGTGGTCGCCGGATGGAACAAAATTAGCGTTTATCTCCCGGCGCGGTGATTATAGTTTTATAGGGATATATAGTACATCGGATCCTAGGATACAATGGATAGGCCCTTCATTTTATGCGGATAGTTCTCCGCAGTGGTCTCCGGATGGGCGTCATATTGCATTTGTACGTCGGGATGCAACCGGTGGTGCTTTAGATTCCTTAACCTCTTTTAATTATCAAGGCTGGTCGCTTATGTTAGCGTCTATTGATGATGGTATAGCGCATGAAATCTATCGCGCACCATTAAAAAAGGAAGCAACTTTTCCGCGTATCTCTGGGCAGGTTAATTTGAGTTGGGTACATCAGCACTATCTTACGTTTATGTCTTACGAAAGCGGATGGCCACACGTATATCGTCTAGAGATAGGTTCAAACGAAGTAAAGCAACTTACCAAAGGAGCTTTTACTATAGATAATCTAAACTATAGTATTGATGGAAAGGATATTGTCTTTGCTGCGAATACGGGCAAAGAAAAGTATGATTTTGAAAGATCGCATATAGGAAGAGTAAATGTAGAGTCAGGGAAGCTTGAGATGTTGACTGAAGGAGAAGAGATTGAAACTGCTCCTTTCTTCTTTAACCAAGGGCAGTCTATCGGTTTTTTATCAAGTTCTTTTAATAGAGCGGTACATCCAAAAGCGTACCAGCTGAAAAATGGACAATCGAAATTGATTGGTACTGAGCTTTTTGATGCGCAAGGGGGCAATTTTGTGAAACCGGAACAAGTCTTTATTACGGCCGAAGACGGCATACGTTTTAGTGCGCAGTATTTTAAGCCCGCCCAAAAGAATAAAGATCTGCCTGCTTTAGTTTATATCCATGGGGGCCCGCGTAGGCAGATGTATCTCGGCTGGCACCATATTGATTACTATTTTTATGATTACATCGTTAATCAGTATCTGGTTCAACAGGGATATGCTGTATTATCTATCAATTATAGAATGGGTACCGGTTATGGTTTTAACTTTCAGCACCCCGAATCTGCAGGCAACCTGGGGGCTTCCGAGTATAGGGATGTATTGGCCGCAGGAAAATGGCTGAAGCAACAAGTGGATATTGATCCTTCGAAAGTAGGTTTATTTGGAGGCTCATACGGAGGCTACCTGACGGCAATGGGCTTAGCGAAAAATTCGGATGTATTTAAAGCCGGAGTAGATATACATGGGGTGCATAATAGAGAGCGTAAACAGAATCCTGCTCAGTATGCGCCAGATTTCGAGTCAGCAACCCAGCTCAACTGGGAATCGTCGCCTTCCAGATGGGTAGACTCCTGGCGGTCCCCGGTGCTGATCATACATGGTGATGATGACCAGAATGTCGCATTTTCGCAGAGTATAGATTTATACAATAGACTCAAAAAACAAAATGTGGACGTGGAAGTGTTGGTGCTCCCCGATGAAAACCACCATTGGCAATTATTTGAAAACCTGCTGAAGGTAAAGGAAGCTACCGTGGATTTTCTAAACCGTAAACTGAAATAATATGCGCAATTTCGTCTCTTACGTCATCGTTATGCTCTGTTTGTTAGTTGTGCAGAGCTGCGCTGTCAAAAAGCCTATCGACCGGCTATATACTATTGGTCAGGATTCTTTGCTGAATAGGGCCAGTTATGGATTGAAAATTATGGATATGGACAAAGGCACTACGCTTTACAGTTTAAATTCCAATCGTTTTTTTATCCCGGCAAGCAATACTAAATTATGGACGATGTACGCTGGCCTGCAGACATTCGGGGACAGTATTCCAGGCTGGAGTATCGCAGAAGACGATAAGCATATCTATCTTGAACCCAATGGAGATCCTACGTTTTTAAATGATGAATTCCCGGAGCAGCGTGTTTTTGAACTGCTTAAAAGCTCACACAAAAGCTTACAGCTTGTCCTGCCAGAAAATACCGCTTTTGGACGGTTTGGCTCAGGATGGTCTTGGGGAACCTGGCAGGAGACCTATTCGCCGGAGCGTAGTGTGATGCCTATATACAATAACATGGTCCGGTTTTATAAGGAAGGTAACAATTTTAAAGCTATTCCTTCTTTTTTTAATAACCTGATCGAGCCGCCCACAGACGATGCCCTGCATGCGGCACATAGTAGTGTATTGCGCGCAGAGACGAGTAATAGTTACAAAGTGCAAAAAAATAGTAATCGAAGTAGCTGGATAAGGCCATTTACCAGGCTTGATAACGATACCTTGGCTTATATGCTTCTAAGTGATACGTTACGAAGAGACAACCCTGGTGTTCGTATGTCTATTGTTCGGAATAAACCAGATAACCTGGTGTTTTCTCCAGTGTATACCGTGGCGACGGATACGCTGTTTGCTAAGTTGATGAAGCGCAGTGATAACTTCTTTGCAGAACAGATGATGCTTATGGCCGGAAAGATTAGATATGGTTCATTTGCAGATTTCGGAACTATTACCAAGATTCGTGAAGATCTATTTGATGGAATCCTTGATCAGGGAAAGTGGGTCGATGGCAGTGGATTGAGCCGGGGCAACTTGATATCGCCCGACGAGTTCGTAAAACTGCTGACAGTAATCTATAAGAGTAACGATTTTGAACGGGTCAAAAGGATATTGCCTCATGGCAATGAAGGGACACTGCAGGGGCTATATGCTGGTTATGAAGCTAATATTTGGGCCAAAACAGGTACGCTGGCTGATCATCTTGGGTTGAGTGGTTACCTGAAAACTAAGAAGGGGAATAATTTGGCCTTCTCTTTTCTGATCAATAACTTTCGCGGTAACGCCAGCGACTACAGGAAGAAGATGGAGGAAATACTAATCTGGATTATTGAGTATCACTAGTAGTTTGCTTATACCTGTAGCATTTATTAAGAATCGGACGCAAAACTATTGTAGAACTGATGTATATGAGAAATCAAATCAGTTATTTTTTGGTAAGGGTATAGGCACTGGGGTAGACTTTATGGTATCTCTTAAAAGCTTTTCGAAAAGCCGCTCCGTCACTATAGCCTAATTTTTCAGCGATGGCCGGGACAGGTACCTTGTTCCGTAGGAGCTCGACGGCACGTTCCTGTTTCAGTCGGTTGATATAGTAGACGAGATTTTCTTTTTCAGCAATTCGATACATACGGCTCAGGTAATCTTTGTCGATGCAGAAGGTATCGGCCAGCGCACTGATAGCAGGCACTTGTTCATTTTTGGCGATACATTGTTGTATGTAATATTTTACCGCCTGCATCTTGTTCAGTATGGGAGATAATGTAGGGGCCTCTAAGGTCTGCATCTGTTCAATCAATTTAGAAATTGGTAGGTAGATCTGGCTGTCCTGCATGATGTGTGGACTGGGGCTAAGGGCTAATAGGTAGTAGAGTTCGGCACGGTCTAGGTCGATGATCGATATAGGTGTAGATTGATAGAGTATATCAGGCTGTAGTTCCCGCGATAGGTGTTGCGCTCCGATAGAGAGGTCTTCGGGATACCGTTCGAGCCAGTGGGCCGCTACATTAAAACCAACCAGCCAATGCCGCCCTTTGGCTACCTCCATCGCATAACGGCCCTGCTCTCCACGGATGAGGTGTTTATGCCCTTCGGTCAGCACGGGGATACTTCCAGAGGCATTCCATAGACTATAAGTCCCCTTTAACATATACTGCCAGTGTATATCCGGATAGCTGATCGTGATCGGGATTTTCAGCTGTCGCTGGGTTTCGATCTCTATACTGTAAAGATACACATGTTTGGCATTGTGCCATTGGATGTTGCACCAGTTGCCCTGTGCGTGCCAGGTGTGGCTCTCCCCATAGGCTATGGGCTGCGAGAGACCTCTGGGTAGGCGGGATTCTGCTTTGGAATCGGGATATAGATCCCCGAAATGGGCGATAAAACTAGGTATCATATGTTACGAGGTTGGTGTTTGTACATAATTTGTGCTGTAAGCCAAAGGTATCGCGAATCGCAGAGCAGGCGGTAGGTAGTTATTGAAAGCGGGTAGGTAGTTTTCTTAAATAGGAAAAGGCATCATGGAGATGCCTTGTTGGTTATGTGGGGTAGGATACAGATTTAATCTGTTGATTTAAAATTATTTAAAGAATCGGCTTGATTGGCCTGTCTGCCCTTTTAGAAATCGGTTCATCTCAGGAATACCGGCAAATCCGCTATTAATGGCAGCTTCAATCATTCTATCGTGTGCCTTGATGGTTTTTATGACATGTTTGACAAGTAACTCGTTACGGTATTTGAGAAAGCTGGTATGGTAATATTGTTTGTGCGCGCGGCTCAGTGTTCCTACAGGTACTTTAAGGAGCTCAGCAATATCGGATAAAAGTGCCCGGGCGCCAAAGGTCTGTATGTTCACCTCGAGCAATTCTCGGGCATGACGGATCAGCTCTTTGGGTTGGTTGAGTTGTTCCTTTTCCGCCGCAAGCAACAGCTTGAACCTGGAAAGCTGTATGAGGTAGATCACGAAGCGTAGCAACTCGTACTCGTTGGTGAGTTCTTTGGGGTTTAATAATCCATAGATATTCTTTAGCGCCCTGCGTGTCAATGGCCCGATAGGGAAGCTGGCGCTTTGCATGGGTGCTTTGGCTTTGCCACGCTTGGCCTCCACTAGTGGCACGACAAATGTATAGGCACGGGAGGCAGGGCTACGGATGAGACCGGCATCAATAATAAATCCAATCAGAATGTGCCTGCCTGTGGGTACCTGTAGATCGTAATGGCCTTTTGGGGTATAGATATAAAAGCTCTCCTGTTCTAATACAAGTGATATATCGCCCGATTTGCACTGATAGCTCCATGACATTCCTTCATTCTGTAGGGGATAGAGGAGATGCAGGTCGCCCTTCTTGCGCGTTATGCTTATGCTGATAGGCGCGATTAGATCAAATTCGTAATAGTAGAGGTAGGCGTACCGCCCGTCAAAGGTCTGCTCGTGGATACTGCCGATAGCGGATACCCAGCTCTGCTGTGCCGCGTTTTTGACAGGATAGGTGGGACGGATATGCTCGGCCTCTGTCCATTGCTGAGGCGATACGATGGCCCAGGTATAATAGGATTCCATAATCTGAGGTG
>JAITLW010000356.1 GCA_031277715.1 Sphingobacterium sp.
TTTCTACTTTTGTGGCGGAGAGCTGGCAGAGTGGTCGAATGCGGCGGTCTTGAAAACCGTTAACTGTCACAGGTTCGGGGGTTCGAATCCCTCGCTCTCCGCAGAAAAACCTTCATCGAGAGATGAAGGTTTTTTGCGTTTAGAGCGTGTTAGAATCTAGATCTCCTTTTTTATTAGCTATTAATTTGTGATTTTTGTAGTATGAAAATTAGTTTGCTGTGCATCGGAAAAACCGATGATAAGTTTATTCAGGAAGGAATTGATAAATACCTCAAAAGACTTAAACATTATATAACATTTAATATTTCGATATTACCTGATGTGAAAAATGTAAAAAATATGTCAGCGGCTCAGCAGATGGATAAAGAAGCTGATTTTTTTTTAAAGAACCTGACGAATACAGATTTTGTAGTTCTATTGGATGAAAAGGGGAAAGAATTTAGATCGGTAGAGTTTGCAGAGTATCTTCAACAAAAAATGTTAGCGAGTGTACAGCCTATTGTTTTTTTAATTGGAGGTCCTTATGGGTTTGCAACGAAAGTTAAAGAAAGAGCCAATGCACAGATGTCGCTGTCTAAGCTTACATTTTCGCATCAGATGGTACGTTTATTTTTTGTGGAGCAGGTCTACAGAGGATTTACCATTATGAAGGGAGAGCCCTATCATCATGAATAATTTGTGAAATTTGCATATTTTTTGCATCATTGATATATAAAAGGAGGTTACTATGAACATGGATAAGTATAAAAGAGACTACAGATTTAAGAGTGATGAAGGTGCCGATAGTGGGAAAGGTCTAAAATGGCTGATTATAGCAGGTGGGTTGATCGTTGTAGCATTGGCCTATTTTATAGGTTAAAATAAGACGAAATATGTGCTCTAGAGCATTCTTTTAGTTTTATTGATAAGCAATAAATAAGGCGATATTTGGGATATCGCCTTATAATCACACTAACTATAAAATGGAGCGCCTAGAAAAGGAGCTTCAAGTTTGAGAATCAACTCCATGTATAAATGGAGCCGATTTCGCTGTTATAAAATTATAAATCATTTTTAGTATAATCAAGCTTTTTTGAAAATAAAAAATGATTGTGCATTAAGTTAACTTTTACGAAAATTGCTTGTGTTTTTGTATAGTTCCCAAGCAACTTGGTCCGTTTTAAAGGTTAAATGCTCGCCTAGTAATTGATTGCAATCCACTAACCTGAATACTTCTTCTTTCTCAAGTACATCATCACTGTTGAAATCCATTACTTTATCTTTTAGTGGTACATTCAAAGTATCTAAAGCTTTAACCAAATAGTATACAGATATTATTTGGCTATTGTTGAAGCTTGATTTCTCATAAAAGTCTGTTGTGTACAAATGTTGGATGATTTCAATCTTTAGATTGCACTCCTCCATAAACTCACGTTTTAAGGCATCTAATAACCCTTCACCATATTCGAGACCTCCTCCCGGGAATTTTGTGAACGCGACACTTTGTGTACGCTCGTCACTGACTAGTACGCGGTCATGTGCGTCAATCAATATCCCATACACTCTTACATTGAACAGGTACATAGTTCTTTATTGTTTGTTGTATTATCTTAATATAGTAATCCGTCTTGGATTACCTTTTTTAATTACATTGGTTTATTAGCGTGTTAAATTGCTTCAAAACCATTTTCGATAGACATATCATCGATGAATAGAATGGAGTAGTGACGAGGTAGAAACCAAGCTACTGTATTTCCTATTTGTTGAAAATCCTGTTCATTTGCGAATTGTGCGGGTGTGAAATTGAAAACCAAGTCCTGTTTGACCTGTGCCTCATCTTCGAAATTTCGAGCAATAAGCATAGTTTTAGGTACTTTAACTCCTGCATGTTGCAAGAATTCTCTAAGTTGTTTGCGGATATATTTTGGTAGGATATTATCGGAGGGTTGACCTATAAGTATCTTTTCATCACTACCTATTACTACATTTTCTTTGTGGACAGAAAAGATGCTGTCATCACTATAGAACGTATCATTTAACTCGAAGTTGGCAATGTCACCATAGGTGAATATCCAATCTGGTTGTGCACTTTGGGCATTGATTACGATACCAAAACCTTGTAGTAGTAAGGTTGGTAATTGTTTGCTGATAACAAAGGCTTGAAAGTTTTCATTGGCATTGACTGTCTCCAATTGTACGTAAGGAAAGCCATCACTTGCTATTATTACCTCGGGAGCACCTAACTTAAGATTTGCTTCCGATATGTTTTCTAAAAAAGTTGCCACCCAGTTTTGATCACGCTCATTAATCGGAGTCTGAATCAAAGCATTGATAAGTACTGTTTTTTCTAAGTCACCTAGACCGTTTTCGGCGCTTTCCACACTATTTTTTAAAGTCATTAATGTATGTGTTATTACGTTAAAGTTGCGTTTAAAAGTACATAATAATAACGTATATTCTAAAGTCTCTTTGAAATTAATACAATAATTGAGTTTAATTGAGGATCGACAGAAAGTTAGATAAGAAAGGTATACTAGGTGTATTGCGTTATGGATTAAGGGCTATATTATATTACTGTTTGCGTAAGTCTATCTGAGAGTGGGAATAAAGTGATTAATAAAATTAATACTTATATTGTAAGAAGTAAAATTGCTACTTTTGTTGAAACAGAACATTAAATTAATGATGAACACAGATTTGAAAGTCTCCGTAGATTTATCGAACTCTAAATTAAGTTTTGATGATTTTCGTCAAATTATTAAGAAGGACTATGAGTTTGCGGTGCAGAGTAGAATAGTGAGTTTGTTGGGGCGCAAAGAGGTGCTGACAGGTAAAGCTAAGTTTGGGATTTTTGGAGATGGTAAAGAGTTAGCTCAGATCGCGTTAGCGAAGGTTTTCGAACCAGGTGATTGGCGTTCTGGCTATTACAGAGATCAGACTTTTGCCTTCGTATCGGGAATAAGTACGCTTTATAACTTTTTCTCTCAGTTGTATGCAAATCCTGATATTGAAGCCGATACATCTTCTGGTGGACGTCAAATGGTTGCCCACTTCTCGACTAGTTTGTTGGATGAAGAAGGAAATTGGAAAGACCAGACTGCACTAAAAAATTCATTTTCTGATATATCAACAACAGGTGGGCAAATGGCCCGGACGATGGGGCTAGGATTAGCTTCGAAGTTGTATAGGAATAATACGGATCTATCGTATCTTAAATATTTTTCAAAAAATGGTAATGAAGTTGCTTTCTGTAATATTGGAAATGCAGCTACTTCTGAAGGAGTATTTTGGGAAGTAATAAATGCCGCTGGTGTACATCAAATTCCTGCGGTAATATCTATTTGGGATGACGGTTATGGTATTTCGGTGCCTAACGAAGTGCAGACTACAAAAGGTGATATTTCCGAGGTACTGAAAGGATTTCAGCGCGACGAAAATGGGAAGGGATTTGAAATCTTTAAGGTAAAGGGCTGGGATTATGCGGGCCTTTGCGAAACGTACGAAAAAGTGGTAAAAATTGCTCGTGAAGAACATATTCCATGCATAGTACACGTTACTGAACTGACACAGCCGCAGGGACATTCTTCCTCAGGTTCGCACGAGCGCTATAAAACAAAAGAACGATTGCAGTGGGAAGTTGATTATGACTGTAACACAAAAATGCGCCAATGGATGTTGGACGCTGGTATAGCTACAGGAGAAGAATTGACCGAAATAGAAGAAAAAGCGAAGGACTTTGTTAGAATCGAACAGCGTCGAGCTTGGTCCGATTACCGCAAGATGTTACAGAGTGAGCTGGAAGAGGCTGTTTCGTTGCTCTCAGAAATCAATGAAGAGGTCGTCGAGTTACCTTTAAAGACCCTGATTAGCTCTTCGGAATCATCATTAAAAGAGGTTTATTCGACGGTAAGGCAGGTGCTGCGGGACTTACGTTTTAAAGATTCTCCTCAAAAGCAGGCATTGTTGATCTGGTATAAGGAAAAACAAAAGCTTAACGAAGATCGCTATAATAGTTCGCTTTATGTAGAATCGGATAGTAGCCCTTTGAATGTTGATATTGTTGAAGCTACTTACGGTGAAAATGCGACTATAGTCGATGGGAGGGAAGTCCTGAATGCTTGTTTTGAAGCTAACTTTAAGAAGGACGAGCGAATATTGGCTTTTGGTGAAGATGTAGGAAAGATTGGTGACGTAAACCAAGGCTTTGCAGGTTTGCAGGATAAATTTGGTGATATGCGGGTGTTTGATACAGGAATCCGTGAATCAACGATCATAGGGAAAGGTATCGGTCTCGCTGTTAGAGGACTCCGTCCAATTGCAGAGATACAATATTTGGATTATTTAATATACGCACTACCTGTGCTAAGTGATGATTTGGCCTCCCTTGGATACCGCACGAAAGGACAGCAAAAGGCACCTGTTATCATACGTACTCGGGGCCATCGCCTTGAGGGAATATGGCATTCAGGATCGCCAATGACAGTACTGCTAGGTGCCTTACGCGGAATTCATATTTGTGTACCTCGTAATATGACTCAAGCTGCTGGGATGTATAATACTTTGTTGAAATCGGATGACCCAGCTTTGGTGATAGAGTGTCTGAATGGATATCGTCTCAAAGAAAAGATGCCTGACAATGTCGGAGATTTTACCGTACCATTAGGTATTGCTGAAATAATGAGGGAGGGAACGGATGTTACAGTCGTGTCCTACGGATCTACTTTGAGACTTGTGCAGGAAGCAGCATTGGAATTAGATAAGATCGGTATATCAATCGAAATTGTTGATATACAGTGTTTACAACCTTTTGATCGGACGCATTTATGCGCTACCTCTCTGCAAAAGACTAATCGCCTACTAGTCGTCGATGAAGATGTGCCAGGAGGAGCTAGTGCTTTTATATTGCAACAGATTTTGGAAGAACAGAAAGGATACTATCATTTGGATAGCCAGCCGTTGACTTTGAGTGCGAAGGCTCATCGTCCACCATACGGCTCTGATGGGGATTATTTTACCAAACCTGCTGTGGATGACATTATTGAATCAGTATATCAGATTATGAACGATGTCAACCCACAACAATTTCCGGATTTGTTTTAAAACAGTATTACTCGTTAGACTTTATTGGACATAAATACTGTCCTTTATATATTATTCAAATTGAGAAGCGGCGCCTATAAGCGCTGCTTTTTCTTCATATATACCGATAGAGATATTGAAGTCATTGAAGTAATTATCTTGGTTGATAATATGCCAAGCTTTTGCTATGTTTCCTCCTATAATATAGTTATTACATGATTCCATAGTGCTAAAATACTGAAGGAACTGATAGAGATTTGTCCTGTATTCGGCAATTAATAGGTGAAAACTGTCGGAGGTATTATGTTTTTCTATTATTTCTTTCAATCCATTTTCCTTGTGTCCAGAGATTTCTTCAAATCTGCGGGTAAACCAGCGTGTCACGAGGTGTTCTTCAAAAATAGTCTCTTTATAAGGGGTATCCCAAAGGTCAGCATCTATAGCCTTATCTCCTTGCTGCCATATTGCGCTACCGAGACCTGTACCCAATGTGATGCCAAGGATCTTTTTTTCGCTGTGGCGACCAGTAGCGAATACTTCTCCTTGTAAAAATGCGGCAGCATCATTGATGTAACGTATTTCTAGAGCTGTGTTGGTGAATGTGTCACGGAGGCCTGCCGTAATATCGAGTTGGTAAAGTGCATCATATTTATTTTGACCTTTCATCATAGAAATGCCGTTTTCATAGTCAAAAGGGCCTGGCATGGCAATTCCGATTTGATTGACGGGAAGTCCCAAAAGTGCTATGGATTCGTTTATAGCGCCTCCCCAGAATAGGAAAATCGATTTAGCATTTTGAGCTGAATTTATTGATTTTCTGACAATTGTTTCCGAAAGGATTGACCATGTATCGCTTGTGACAATAGCGGAGGTAATGTGTGTACCTCCGATATCACAAGCTAAAATATATTTAGACTTACTTTTTGACATTTAGATATGCGTTGTATTTTAATAGATGATCTGCAATAACGAGGGCTGCCATAGCCTCAATAATAATAACAGCTCGAGGCACTACACAAGGGTCATGTCTGCCTTTGCCGGAAATAACAGTTTCTTCACCTGCTTCGTTTAGTGTTGGTTGGTCACGCATAATCGTAGCTACAGGCTTAAATGCAACATTGAATGTTACATCCATTCCATTTGATATACCACCTTGTATGCCACCAGAATAGTTGGTTCGAGTAATTGTTTTTGAACCCTCTTTGGAGAAAATATCGTTATGTTCTGATCCTTTATATTTAGAACCTTCAAATCCAGATCCGTATTCAAAACCATGTACAGCGTTGATTCCCATCATTGCTTTGGCAAGATCGGCATGTAACTTGTCAAATACAGGTTCGCCTAATCCAACAGGTAGATTACGAATGATAGTCGATATGCGTCCACCCACGGTATCTCCAGCTTTACGTATGCCATCGATGTAGGTAATCATTTCGGAGGCAGTAGCCGGATCTGCACAACGGACGATATTATCTTCGCGACGTTCTAAAAGGTTGATTAAATCTGTTGTATCCAGATTTGGAGAGTTTATATTGCCTACTCCAGAAACATGTGCAAAAATCTCAATTCCCTGTTGCTTGAGGAATAACTTGGCGATAGCACCTGCTGCGACTCTTGCTGCAGTCTCTCTCGCTGAGGAACGTCCACCACCACGATAATCCCGTATGCCATATTTCATTTGGTACGTATAATCCGCATGGGACGGACGGAATTTGTCACTGATATGAGAGTAGTCTTTCGATCGCTGGTCCTCATTAGGAATTACAATTGCGATAGGTGTTCCTGTCGATTTTCCCTCGAAGACGCCAGATAAAATCTGTGCAGTATCACTTTCCTTGCGCTGTGTGGTTATTTTAGATTGCCCGGGACGTCTCTTGTCTAGTTCAGACTGGATAAATACCTCGTCGATCGTGATGTTTGAAGGGCATCCATCTAAGATAACACCTATTGCTGCACCATGGGACTCACCAAACGTCGTTATCCTGAATAAATCACCAAATGAATTTCCTGCCATAATTTAATAATTGTGGTAAATATATTAAATCGTCTATACTTTAGCTAAAAATATAGACGATATATCAATAAATGTTTTAGGATATAGCAAATCCTTGCTCGCGTAGGTCATCCCAAAATGTAGGGTAAGATTTTTCTACAACTTGAGGTTCTACTATTTGAACTTGTTTAAAAACTAAAGCAAGGGGAGCGAAAGCCATAGCCATACGATGATCTTCATAGGTTTCGATGGCTATTTCACCAGGGTCATTCACCTGTTCACTGTACAGGTGATAGGTGGTTCCATCTTCTTTCAACTGTGCACCATATTTTGCTATTTCTGTCTGCAAGGCAACAATTCGGTCAGTCTCTTTGATTTTTAATGTCTCTAGGCCAGTAAATGAAACATTGCGTTTTAGAGCTGATGCTACGACAACAACGGTCTGTGCAAGATCTGGGCAAGATTTGAAATCAAATAGCTTCTTTTGAGACGTTATTTCGGTCTTTTCGAGATAGATAGAATTATCTTCAAAAGTAGTCTTTACACCAAAATGTGTCATGATATCGGCAATCGCTATATCACCTTGTAGGCTTGATCGCTTGAGTCCGGGCAATCGAATTGAGCCTTTCTCTGATAAAGCCACCATTGCATACCAATAGGAGGCTGCGCTCCAGTCTGGTTCAATATACAATGTGCTTGGCGTAGCTTTTTGTGGTGCGATATAAATGCTGTTGTCCGTCCAAGTGTGTTGTATGCCAACTTCGCTCAACATATCTAATGTCATCGTGACGTAAGGCTTAGACGTTAGCTCTCCCTGTATATCGAGTCTCAACCCTTCTTTTAACGCAGAAGCGATTAAGAGAAGGGAAGATATGTATTGACTGCTGATATCTCCTTTTATAGTAACACTGGTAGCCGATTGTGTTAGAGGTCCATGTATATGTAGTGGTGGGTAGCCTGGTACTTGTTCGTATTCGATCGTTGTGCCTAAGCTATTCAGTGCATCTACAAGGATACCTATTGGACGCTGTTGCATCCGCTTAGTTCCCGTTAGCGTAAAATTGCCCGGTAACAAGTTGAGGTAAGACGTCAAGAATCGCATTGCTGTTCCCGCAGGTCCGATATCTATGGTTTTCGACGTGTCGCCATCTTGATGGGCCATTTTTAAGGCATTGGTTAATAATACGGTGTCATCCGCGTGGGAAAGGTTTTTTATTTTAACCTTTCCCGCACTGATAGCTTGTATTATGAGCGCTCGGTTGCTCTCTGATTTGGAACCAGTGAGCTGTACCGTACCACTTATTTGTCGCGTAGAATGAGTGAGCTTAATGCTTGTTTGGCTCATTTATACCTCCGCATTAACTTTTTCATTCATGATTTCGTTCTGTTTGCGGATTGATTCATTGTGCAATAGCTCTAGATATTTTACAGTAAAGTCTTCACTTAGATTTAATGCTCTTGCCAATTGTACACGCTTTTGAACAATTTCATCCCAACGTGACACTTGCAGGATAGTAACATGGTTATCACGTTTGTACTCTCCGATTTTCTCTGCAATTTTCATACGATCGCCGATTTGTTTGATGATTTGGTCATCCAATTTGTCGATTTGTTGACGTAACTCAGCCAATTTGTCGTCAAAAGCCGGATTGTTGGATGCAGCATGACGGATTGAAAGATTATCCAATAGATCTGAAAGCGCAGCAGGAGTTACTTGTTGTTTAGCATCGGTCCAGGCAACTGAAGGGTCGATATGTGACTCGATGATAAGTCCCTGCATATCCATGTCCATTGCTTTTTGTGTAACGTATGGAATTAGTTCGCGGTTACCACAGATATGGCTTGGGTCATTGATTATAGGTAATTCCGGAGCAATAGTTTTCAATTGTATAGCAATATCCCACATAGGCTCATTACGGAACGCTGTCTTTTCGAAAGATGAGAAACCTCTATGTATAGCACCAAGCTTTTTGATTCCTGCTCCGTTAATACGTTCCAATGCGCCAATCCACAAGGATAAATCTGGGTTTACTGGATTCTTAACCAATACAGGAACATCAACACCTTGCAATGCATCAGCGATTTCTTGAACAGTGAAAGGGTTTGCGGTAGAACGGGCACCAACCCAGAGTACATCCACGCCAGCAGCAAGTGCTTCTTCTACGTGTTTAGCTGTAGCTACTTCTGTCGCAGTAAGTAATCCTGTCTCTTCTTTCGCTCTTTTCAACCATTGTAAACCAACACTTCCAATGCCTTCAAACTCACCAGGACGGGTGCGAGGTTTCCAGATTCCAGCACGTAATACATTTACTTTGCCCGTATTTGCAAGTAAATGTGCCGTCGAAACAAGTTGTTCCTCTGTTTCGGCACTACATGGCCCTGCAATGATTAAAGGTTTGTCTCCAGTGTTTATCCAAGATTGTAAAGGAAGGATGTCTAATGAATGTTTCATCTTATTTTCAATTTTTAATTTTTTAAACTTACTATGTTGTTTGTGTTATACTTTTTCATTTTTGATATACTCGCCCAAGATGCTGAAATTGACGGTGTGCTTTAAGACCTTGCGAATAGCGGTGTCGTAATCGGCCTGCTTTTTCCACTCGACGTCAACGTAAAAGTCGTATTCGTTGCGGCGTCCTACTACAGGCATGGACTGTATTTTGCTTAGATTTACATTTTGTTCAGCAAAACATTGTAAAACAGAAGCTAGTGCGCCTACGGCATTGCCAGTTTGGAAAGACAGTGACGCTTTATTTGCACCTTTTTGCTCAACAACTTCATTACTCAAAATAAGGAATCGTGTTGCATTTTTTTTGTTCGTTTCGATTCTTTTCTCAAGAATTTGAAGCCCATATATTTTAGCAGCAAATTCTCCTGCGATTGCAGCTGTATTGGTAAGCTGCTCCTCTTTTATTTTCTTTGCGCAACCCGCTGTATCTAAGCCTTCTTTTATAATCCAGTCTGGATGGTCTGAAAGAAACTCGTCGCATTGACGGATAGCGATAGGATGGGATTCAACATACTGTACATCGCTTAACTTTACGCCAGGAAGTGCCAATAGGTTTTGCTGGATATTAAGATGAACTTCGCCCACGATGTGGAATCTGTAATCCCGTAATAAGTTGTAGTTGGGTAAAATGCTCCCTGCAATCGAATTTTCAATGGCCATCACCACATAGTCCGCTTTACCTTGTTTTAGCATCTCGCAGGTCTGTTTGAATGAACTACATTCTAATGTCTCGATGTCCTGTCCGAAGTATTTGAATGCAGCTTCTTCATGAAATGAAGCCTTTACACCTTGAATTGCAATTTTTGTTTTCATATTTAATACTTAACGAAAAAGGTCCCGGATTCAATCCGGGACCTTTTATATTCTATTCATGTAATGAACTTTATACATACTAGCCCCGGCTCTTATCGCTAAAATAAAAGAAGTAAAAATAGTTGTATGTAGTCATTGTATTCATTGTCTCTGTTTTGATAGCTCAAAGGTATGTGATAGAAAAATAATATCCAAACATTTTTTTATTTATTTGATTTTATTTGCCTTTTTGTTGGTCTTTTTGTTATGTTTTTTTTAATATTATTTTCTGGTTTTTTTATTGATATTTTTGTATTTTTTTTATTCATTTTGTTGTTTGATTTTTGTCTTTTATGCCTTTTAATGTGTTTTAATAGATTTTTTGTCTTTTTGTGTGTGTCGTTTTTGTTTTCTTTTTTGTCTATATTTTTTGTGTATTTTTTGTTTGTTTTTATGTCTTTTTTTGATTCTATTTTTATTTAATTTTAGTTGTTTTTTTTGATTGTTTTGTTGTTGTTTTATCAGTCCTCCTAAATAATAGCATAATCGGAAGGATATTATTCCATGGTTTTTAGTAGTATTGTAGCTCTTTTAACGTTATAATTATGTGGTACGTAGTTTTAAGTGTGATTTGTAGTGTGACTGTGGCCGTATTGTTAAAGATGGCCCGAAGTCGATCTTTGCACGTTCAGCAGATCGTTTTGTGGAATTATCCTGCCACTATCTTGCTGACGTATTTTCTATTGAAACCCGATTTGACGAATATTCCATGGATGAAGTTGCCTTATCAGCTCTATATACCCCTTGCTATACTATTGCCTACGCTTTTTATTTTTATTGCATTAGCCATTAAGTATAGTGGTATTGTAAAAACTGACGTAGCGCAAAGGATGTCTCTATTCATTCCTTTATTGGCCTCCTTTTTATTATTTAATGAACAGGCCTCTTTCGGTACGTTGATAGGTATTTGCGTTGGTTTGTTGGCCGTTATTTGTTCAGTGAGTTGGAATAAGGGAGGAGGTGGACAAAAGTCAAATAGTATTTTGTATCCTTCGGTAGTATTTCTAGGTATGGGGATAATCGACGTTTTGTTTAAGCAAGTGGCTCAGCATAACGAGGTTTCTTATATTAATTCGATGTTCTTCGTTTTTGTGGGGGCGATGTTGGTAGCTTTTAGTATATTGTTGTTTCAAAAATGGAAGGATGGAGAAGGACCTAGTAAAACAACTGTTCTATGGGGAAGTATATTAGGAGTGTTCAATTTTTTGAATATTTTCTTCTATATGAAAGCTCATCGGGCTATCCCAGATAATCCTTCTATAGTATTCACAACGATGAATGTCGGTGTTATTGTGGTTGGGACATTGATAGGAGTGTGGGTGTTTAAGGAAAAATTGAGTCTTGTCAATAAGATTGGTTTGGTATTGGCAGTTATATCTATATTACTAATTAAATATTTGTGAGTTTATTTGAAGATACTTATTTAACTCTTGGAGAACGTTCTGAAGGCATTTTTAGAGATAAAGGAAGTAAGTTTATAGCGTATGCGTATCCTTTCAGAAATGAAAAGGAGCTGAAAGAAATTATTGTAGAGCTGAAGGCGTTGCACCCCAAAGCGAGGCACCATTGTTGGGCCTACCGTCTAACTACCGACCGAAGCGTCTTTCGTGTCAATGATGATGGTGAGCCATCGGGTACAGCGGGGAGACCTATTCTAAACGTTTTACTATCTAAAGATCTGACGAATGTATTGGTGGTGGTGGTTCGGTATTTCGGAGGTACACTTCTGGGAGTTCCCGGATTAATCAATGCTTATAAAAACGCAACACTAGAAGCTTTGTCTATTGCTCAGATCGAAGAAAAGACGGTCAACGATATCTACGATATCGGATTTGATTATTTGCAAATGAATGACGTTATGCGTGTGTTGAAGGAGGAGGGAGTGAATATATTAAATCAACAATTTGACAATAATTGTGTTATAACCATAGAGATTAGAAAGACGCAAGTCAATCAGGTATTATCTAAATTGGATAAGATTGAAAAAATAACCATTAAATACTTGTATACATTATGATTGCTGATACGGAATTGATTCTAAATGCAGATGGAAGTATATACCATTTGAATCTAAGACCCGAAGATTTGGCCCATACTATAATTTTGGTGGGAGACCAGGATCGCGTACCTATTGTTTCGAAGTATTTTGATACAATCGAGGTTAAAAAAGGCAAGCGCGAGTTTATCACACATACAGGAACGTTACGAGGAAAGCGCTTGTCGGTTATATCTACGGGGATAGGGACGGATAATATTGATATTGTCTTGAATGAAATCGATGCATTAATCAATGTCGATTTTACAACGAAGGTGCTGAGGGAAGATTTGAAATCGGTAGATATTATACGTATTGGAACCTCTGGTTCAATACAGGGAAATATTCCTATAGGTACGCTACTGGCAAGTGAGTTTGCAGTGGGGTTTGATACATTGATGCAATTCTATGTTAAGTCTTATACTAAAGAGGAGCAGAGGCTGGCGGACGGAGTAAATAAGCATTTTTCCAATCTTTCTTTCTCTCCCTATATTGGGAGTGCTCATCCAGCATTATTAAAACAGTTTGCCGCGGAGCTTCCGAAAGGTATTACGATGACGGCTCCGGGGTTTTATGGCCCGCAAGGTCGTTCTGTTCGAACACACAATATGTATCCCGATTTAATACAGAAAGCAAACTCCTTTATCACGGAGGGAGGCTTGCGTATTACTAATTTGGAAATGGAGACTGCGGGTATTTATGCCCTATCTAATATGTTTGGCCATCGGGCACTATCTATCAATGCGATATTGGCTTCTCGTCTAAACGAGGAGTTTTGTGCAAATCCTGCAGAAGTCATTGATTCGGCAATACAATACGTATTAAACCGGATATAACCCTTAGTTAGCAGATAACCCCTTACGTGCAGAGTCAAACTTCAGTAAGATAAAAAGCAGTATCGTAAAGCTCCACAAAGAAGAACCTCCATAGCTGA
>JAITLW010000040.1 GCA_031277715.1 Sphingobacterium sp.
ACTATCTGGAAGATCAGATTGCTCTTGATTTTTTAGTTGTTATTGTCGGTATCTCTGTGTGATTTCCTTTACGCAGTTCCAGATGGTCAAGATTATAGAGTCGAGGACGTTTTCCTAGCTGTATTAATTATAGTTGCGAACTAGCTTGTTTGTTTATAAATGTTTATATTTCTATCCTGAATACTTGATTATGCATTGGAAAAGATATTTTATAATCCTTTTTTGTTGTTTTACTTACGGTAGTGAGGGAATAGCACAGGAAGTTTTGCCTCAAGAGAATTTTGACATTACTACTTTGAGAAATATTGCAAACACACGTACGGATGGAAAAAGTCGGGTATTTCGAACTATTTCGGATGCCAATAATTATGTAAATATTGGTATACCCATAGGGCTATTTGCTGTTGGGGCAATAAACGGAGACAAAACGATGCGTCAGGATGCCTTATATATAGGTACGAGTACCGCAATTACCGCTGTTGTTAATTATGGACTGAAGCAACTGTTCAAACGAAAGCGACCTTTCCGGAAATATAATAATTTTGTAGCAGTGACCCAGGCTAGTGGTTACTCATTTCCTTCGGGGCATACCTCCTCCGCTTTTTCTAATGCAGTCTCGCTATCGCAAGCTTATCCTAAGTGGTACGTAATAGCGCCTTCTCTTTTATGGTCTTCTAGTGTAGCATACTCTAGAATGTATCTCGGTGTACATTATCCTTCGGATATAGCTGCTGGAGCTTTGTTAGGTAGTGGAGTGGCAACAGGAATTCATTGGATCCGTAAATAGAAATAAAAAAAGGTAGGCTTTAAGCCTACCTTTTTTTATTTTTCATGGTCATCTTGGCTTTTGCCCCGCCACCATAATTATATGTTTTGCTGTTACTTTCTTTTTTCTGGTGAAAAGCTCCACCTTGAGAGTCATCTACTTTATCTTTACTTTTTGGAGTGTTAGATGGGCGATAGATGATTAGTTCATCAGGAAGTGGTACAACAGGAATTCTTTCTCCTAGGGATTGTTCCAGTTTTTTGACTTCTGGGAGTTCTAGATCAGTAGCAAAAGTTATCGCAATGACATCCTCATCATTTGTCTTTTCAACATGTTCCATAAAGATGTCTCCACTCTCAGGGATCTCGAAATGAAATATAAATGGAATTCCACTCAGATCGATATCTGTAGTCCCTTCATTGGCTACAATAAGGATACGGCATTCTGGAATCTGTTTGAAGTCATTGATGTCGTCAATACCCGCGTCATCATGAAAAAATGGATTCAATACGGTCACTTCTCCTTTTTTTGCATGTAGGCTTTGACTCAGTTTTTGTGCTGTCAGTCGGCTATTTACAAAGACAACTACTTTATCAAATACCTCTTCATCCTGCATCAAAAGATTGAGTAGGTTGATCTTTGTTGTGAAATTGGGGACATGATAAAGCATGAGCTCATGCGTCGCTATTGTTTTCTCACCGAGTTCGTCTATTTCAATCAGCGTAGCCAAAGACATGAAATCGTCAATCATATGGTGGAGCTTGTCATGCTCTACTGTGCTGAACGCTAAATATTGCACCTTACCACAGCTTTGCGCTAGTTCACGGACCGGAGTAGACATCCCTTGTTTTATGATCTCTTCTGCATCATCAATGATGAAGGTTTGAATGCGGTTCAGGTTGAGTCCCAATTTTAAATATACCGCGCGTGCACGGTTTGGAGTTGCAACGACGATGTCTACACCGCGTACTAAATCTATGATTTCATCTTCCGTGCTGCCACTTGCTTTCAGCCCCATGATATAGAGGTCTTTATTAGCGCTAATAGTTTTAAAACGCTCGACGATATCGTTGACTCTTTCTTCGTTGGGTGCTAAAACCAATACTTTAGGAGCTTCATCGTGTGTATATTTCAAGCGCATTAATACGCCAAGTATATAAGTGGTCGTCTTGCCAGCCCCCTCCGGTGCAATACCAATAAGACTATGCCCACCGACAATGCGGGATAGAGTTTGTAGTTGAAATTCTTTTGCTGTAAAATAGCCTAGATCATTCATGGATCTATGCAGACGTTTACTAAGCTTTAATTTATCTAAGGACACTGCTGAATTGTTAAATGAATACGAAGCTACAAAGTTAACTAAAATATATTTGCTAGATGCTTGCTTTATCTATTTCCTGTATTCTGTTAGCGTCATTGTCGTTTGTTTCTTGAAATACCGTGCCATATAGGATGTATCTTCAAAATTGAGCTGGTCCGCGATTGCTTTAATGGGTAGGTCAGTCGTACGGAGCAGTCCTTTTATCATTAATATAACCTGTCGGTCTATCAATCCTTTCGGAGAGTCATTCAGAAAACTCTTTGTTATCTGAGCGAGATAATACGGTGTTATACTCAACTTGTCAGCGTAAAAAGCAACGTTTCTCTCCTGGGCACTATGCTTAACGACTAGATCCCAGAACTTCCAACATAGCATTTCTTTCCGGCTATATTTATGAGGTGTATTTTGACTTTCCGAAGGCATTTTTGCCGCGATTGCGAGAAAGATGTTCTGTAGATGATTCCGGAGTAATGTATGTTGATATGGACCAGGGTTTTCTTTAATATAGTTGATTTGATAAATCCACATCTGTACGAGTTCTGCTTCTATCAGCTGCTGTTCGGATTTCGGGTATTGATGTAAAAATTGAAACAGCTGATTTGGCAGGTCATAGGCAACGTCGGCCGCTAGACTTCGATCAATTAGACAAAAGAATATTTTAAAATCAGAAGAGACGTGTTCTACCAGCGTAATATAGTCTTCCGCTAGTACCAATATGTCGTTTGGGTGGAGCGTATATGTTCTAAAGTTGACTGTCAGCTGGGCAGCGCCTTGAAGACAGATGAGTATTGTGGTATAACTTAGTTTCAAAGGATAGTCCATGCTTAAGGCAAGGTCTGTTTCTCCTATAGCAAAGACTCTTCCCCCTTGAATATTCTTGGTGAATAATTAATCATCTGCTGTTTCTGTTTGTACCTTAAATGTATGTAAATTATATTGTTTTATTTGGTTTTGTTTTGAAAAGTACCCAATGTGCTTGTTTTTTGATAGAAAGACTCTTTTCGGCACGATGTAACTTTGCAGCAGGTTATTTAAAATAAAATGTTATGATTTTAACGACAGAAAGATTGACGCTGCGCCCATTCCGGGAATCAGATGCAGCAGATGTATACGAGTATGCCAAAGATGATAGAGTAGGGCCAATAGCAGGCTGGCCACCACATACGAGTATAGCAGAGAGCCAGGAGGTAATCAATACCATATTTGCACAGGATGGCGTATTTGCTATTACACTTGGAGAAGAAGATCGAGCCATTGGGCTGATCAGTTTGATCCTCGGAGCTAAGAGCAATTTCCCGATTACGGAATCGGAAGGAGAGATATCCTATTGGTTGGGCGTACCATTCTGGGGCAAGGGAATAATGCCTGAAGCTATCCGCGAGGTCGTGCGTTACGGTTTTGAGGACCTGCGTCTAGTTCATATCTGGAGTGGTTTCTACGATGGCAATGCGAAGTCAAAAATAGCGCAGGAAAAATGTGGATTCTACGAGCATCATATCGAAGAACACAAGGAAAATACCTTTATGAATGATGTTCGTATCGAGCATATCAGTCGAATGACCCGTGACGAATGGACTATGGCAAATTATGGTAAGGTATCATTTTAAATAGGTAGGGCTCTTGTTTCGATAAGGCAAGGGGCCTATCTTTGAATTGTGCCGTTCTTTTCATCAGATAGTGTAGAGTCGGTAACCTATACGTTTGACAGACAAAAAGGTCTAACTTTGGCTGTATAGGCAAGATTATAAAAGTGTTTTCGGAACACGGTTATTATCTTTTGAGAAAGATAATGCTAAGTTTATATTGAATGGATTGTAGAAACAATATTTTATTATTCTTCTTTTTCTTTTTTGGCCCGCCAGGGCCGAGATAAACAATTATGTCCGTTACGTACGGATACCAACATCCTATTTACATTACCATTTTTTAATATTCAAGCCTGCGACGATACTGTTGGGGGCTGAGATTACAATAATAATAGATATGAATAATATCCCTAAGAGTATAAACGAAAAGCGTACGCTCAAACTACATAATAACGTACAGCATCCAGTGTGTCAGTTAAAGCGGAAGATACAAACTTACTTCCACGATGTTACGGCCTTCGATGATTTATCTGAAGTTGTCAGTACAAAAGGTAACTTTGATGAGTTGCTATTGCCGGAAGATCATCCTGCTCGATCTGTTAACGATACCTATTACCTGGATGCAGACAGGGTATTGCGTACGCAGACTTCTGCACATCAGAACGAACTATTGAAGCAAGGCTACGAGAGCTTTATTGTCACGGGGGATGTCTATCGGAAGGACACAATAGACCGTACCCACTATCCTGTTTTCCATCAAATGGAAATCGTAAAGATATTACCAAAAGGTGCTGACGCTCTTTTGGATCTAAAGCAGACGCTTTCGGGGCTAATTGAATACCTGTGTCCGGGCAAAAAATACCGGTTCCTAGATGATTATTTCCCGTTTACAGAACCCTCCTTGCAGATTGAGGTTTATCAAAATAACCAATGGATGGAAATCTTGGGAGCAGGTGTTATCCATTCTAAGATTCTGAACAATTGCCATATCGACGCGACTGGCTGGGCTTTTGGTTTAGGATTAGATAGACTTGTGCTTTCTTATTGTGATATTCCGGATATACGTTATTTATGGACTACAGACGAACGTTTCATCACACAGTTTAAAGATGGACTGACGCGTTTTCGTGAATATTCGAAGTATCCGCCTGTTTATAAGGATATATCTTTTTGGGTCGATGGGTATACCGAGAATAGCGATACGTTGTGGTCATCGTATAACGATTTTTGCGAAATCATTCGCGAAGAAGGACTCGATCTCGTAGAAGATGTGACCCTGATGGATAAATATCAAAAGGAAGAGAGAACATCGCTTTCCTATAGGATTGCCTATCGTTCGGGACAGCGTACGCTATCCAATGAGGAGATTAATGCGATACAGGAAAGAATCAGGTTTGCGCTTTCAGAGAAGTTCAGAATTATATTAAGATAGATCTTTGATTTAGGCTCTACAGGTATTAAATAATACGTTTAGCTTCGGCTTTTATTCAAAAAACCAGAATACGTTATGTATTCTGGTTTAAATATAGTTACCATGTATTAGCTTATGGGATAGGCTTTCGAACCTTTTTTAATAACAGGCAAAACTGAAGAGCCTCTTCATCAGTCAACCCATCATAAACCTTGTCTACTTCATGTAGGTTGGTTGTTACTATATCATATAAAGCGCGACCTTCTTTTGTTAACTGAATATCAATAAGTCTTTTATCTGTTGAGTTTGTCGTTTTTTTTACCCATTTCTTAGAAATAAGACGATCTACTAATCGGGATACACCAGCATTTTTTTCGACCATTAGTTTTAAAATAGCTGAAGTTGAAACAGGGCCTTCCGTGCTATTCAAAATGGAAAGAATATTATATTGCTTCGAAGTAAGCCCGTATTGGAGAAAAAACTCTTGGGACCTATCGTATGCATATTGAAAGGTTTCTACTAGTTCGACTCCAACTCTTCTTCTGATCGTTAGGTCTTTCGCTATTTGTTTCATCGTTTTTTATTCTATTAAATATCCACCATCTACAGGAAGATAGACACCTGTGCAAAAACTTGCATCATCAGAAGCCAAAAATAAAAAAGCTTTAGCAATTTCTTCAGGTCTTCCTAATCTTTTCATAGGATGTTTTGATTCCATATAAGTTCTTTGTTCCAATCCTGATGAACTATTGTCCATTAATAAAGGTGTTTCTATATATCCCGGTCCAATAGCATTTACACGAATGTTATGGGTTGCATTTTCCAGGGCTGCGACCTTCGTCAAACCAACTAATCCATGTTTTGAAGATGCGTATGCACCGATTCCGAAGTTGACTACCTGGCTCATAATAGAACCCATGTTTACAATACTTCCGCCAGAAGCTTGTTTTCTCATTTGCTCCAGCTGATATTTCATGCCATAGAATACACCACTGAGATTTACGTTCAAAACACGGTGCCATTCATCGACAGATTTCTCGTGGATAGGGGTTGTATCGACAATTCCCGCATTGTTAAGCGCAATATCTAGACTTCCAAAAAGAGAAACAGTTTCCTTAATAGCTCGTTCTAGATCCTCCGGTTTAGAGACATCACATGCGATAAACTTTACTTCTGTGCCTTCCTGCGCCACTTCTTGAAGTGTTTCTGCATCCTCTTTGAGATCAGCAATGACTACTTTTGCACCTTCGCGAGCTATAAGAATAGCTGCTGCTTTTCCAATGCCCGAATTACCGCCAGTAATAAAGGCAACTTTGTTTTCATACCGTTTCATACACTATAATTTTAAGTTTACCAAATATAATGACTAGTCATTGATTATTAGTCATTGAATTGTTGAAACTCAAATAGGTACCCATTAATCTTTTCAAAAGTCGACCGAATGACAATGGACAGTATATTTTTCTTAATTTTGAATTGGTGGCCTTAGCGATATTTAAGCAAGCCTTTTGCGGATTATACAAATCAAAAATATGCAGAGCGAATCTGAATACATACATCTTGAATTTGAAGAATTTCAGAAAATACAAACTCCTCTTGAACTACATCAGTTAGCACAACGTTGTTATTTCTATATTCAACAATGGATAGTTGAAAGCAAGTATTGTAGCGAGGCTACTGCACTTATGATTTTTTGGGATACCACGCCTTATGAATACGTGCGCTATAGTTGGAAGAGTAAAAAAGGAACCAATGAAGACCTGGATCTTATACGGACCATTATCAATAATTTTGAGAAGGGTTTTTACCTAAAGACAGATATAGCATACGATCCGTCTGAAAAGATTGATGCCTCAGAGAAAATACCAGAAATAGTACTGCAACCTGCTGTAGGGGAGGAGCCTTATATTTACTTTGATGAAAAGGAAGTAGATAGCTGGTTTGGAGATCATTTGAAAAATCAGATCCTGCGTTGTGATAGTGCCATCGAGCTCTACAATATTGCACTGTTTTTAAAACACAAAGAATTCGAAATCTACGAATTGGTGATAGCTCACCCTTATTGCGATAGGGCGATTGCCCTAATGATGTATTGGCGTCTGGAGCATTATTCGACGTTAAGTTTATACGCTGAAGATTGGCTGTCTATCAAGCCTTTGTTGGTATCTATTGAGCAAAACCTGGAGGAACAAGTCTATCCAGAGGTATTCAGCTATGATCCCAATGTAGAGATCAAACCAATAAAATGGAATATTCCCGATTATATGTTTATGAAGATTAATTAGCCTCTGACGGAGCTGTGTCTTTTAAGGATATAGGAGCGCTGGAAGTTATAGAATTGCAATGCTTACCTATAACGAATCAACTGTTACTCATTCTTAAGTTAGAAATTAAACTCGGCTCCTAAGACAAAGTGTGTCATTGTTCTATGGCGACCACTATCTTTGAGAAAAGCTCCCGGACATACCACGTTGGACTCGAGTTCGATATTTATTGGCCCGAAATCCTGAAGCATGGAGAAAAGCGGTTGAGCAGGATGGCATACAGATCTGGAAGCACATCTTGCGCGGGCTAGAATTTAAAGATGGGCAGTATGATAAGAGCAATGATATTTCTGAACACTATGCGGTACATACCTTGCCAACCAAGATACTAATCGGTCCTGATGGTGTTATTGTGGGACGCTATGCTAGCGGTGCAGATTCGGATAGGGAGTTGGATGAGAAGCTGAAATCCATCTTTGGGTTTTAGTTTGGACTGGTATAGCTGAGACTATCCAAAAGTAAGATAAGTAGGTATATGCCTAAGAAAAAGAACCGTTAGGAGAGATTCTAACGGTTCTTTTACGTGGTGTTTTATCTTTCTCTTTATAGAGAAAGATGGCTACTTTATCAATTCTTCTAAAGCTACCTCTAGATTAGCCCCGCGCATTCCATGTTTAATGATCGTTCCTTCTGCGTCGATAAGCAATGCATACGGAATTCCCTGAATGTTATAACTTTGGGCGATTTGACTTTTAAAACCTTCTCGCGCATTGTACTGATGCCAGTTCATATTTTCTTCTTCCATGGCTTTCTTCCAGTCACTTTCTTTTTCGTCAAGTGATATGCTTATAATATCGAATCCTTTGTCTTTCCAATGTGACATGGTATTTACCAGGTGAGGAATCTCACCTCTACAAGGACCGCACCAAGATGCCCAAAACTCTAAAAGTATGTATTTCTTACCTTTAGGGAATACAGAAGTAAGCTGTACCTTGTTGCCATCTCTGTCCAATATCGGTCCATCGATTATTTTAGACCCTATAGCCGTAGCTTTAGCTTTTGATACCGTTTCCAGGAATTTGGAGAATACCTTCTTGCCTTTCCAGTAGGGGCTGAAAATATCGACAAGTTCCTCTATTTGTACCTTGTTCAAACCCTTGTCTCCATAACCAAGTAACATCAACTCTGCCTGATCTAAAGAGACTTTTGCAGTTGGGTTATTCTTGATGAATGCCCATTTTTTCTGAAAGATATGCTCCTGATAAGGCGCCATTTCCTGAAGTAGGGCAACACCTCGTTCTGTATTGAATTTTCCATCAAGTGAGGGTAGATGATATTCTTTCATATAAGCTTCATCTAGTTGCCTGACGGCTTTTCGTTCTTCCTGTATGCTTCTGTCGAGTTGATCGGCCATGTTTTGAGCTTGTGACCCTTCAATAGTAGGTCGTATATTAGGGAGATCAGGGCGGTAATAATAAGTAGGAAGACTATCAATATGCCCCGAAAGGGTGATCTTTCCGGCATCTAGATAAAAGGTACTGGCTTTCCAAGTTTTCTGTTCGGCGTCTTTAGTTGGAGCGACTACAATCCGGACGTGTTCCGGAACCTCAATATTCCCTTTGATCCGGAATTTATTGTTTTTGATAACTGTTGTACCTATAGTATGCTCCCCGTTATCTCCCAAAAGTTTAATGACCTGTCCATTGGCTTTTTTGCCCTCAATTTTTCCTTCCAATACAAAGGAATGCTGCCCCATCGTAATAGAACTCAAGCCGCTTAGTAGGAGTGTAAATAATATGTGTTTCATTTTATTAGTGAATTATATGATGTCCTTAGTTGCAATCTCTAACTTTTATAATGGATTTGGTTCGAGCTCCCTGTTGCCAGCAAGCGCCGCCTGTGGAATGGGAAGTACCAATTGAGATTCGGTTTTTATTGTGTTTTTGATTTCTGTCAATGGAAGATCTCCAGCTTTGTAGTAACGTACAAAATCGAACCAATCTTCACCATTTTCAGAAAAGAGTTCTAATGTTTTATGTTTGAAGATCAGGGAGACGAGTTCATTGTCATTCCATGTCGAGGCATAGTTGTTTGGGTATCCTGCTCTTGAGGCCATGATTTGCAAACTTTCACGGGCCGCTACATAGTTATTGTTGCGTGCGGCCGCTTCCGCATGTACCAAATAGATTTCACCTAGTCGTAATATCATTTGCGTATTGTGTTTTCCTGGTCCATTTGAAGCATACGGGTATTTTCCGTTCCCTAGCGCGCCAATAGTGTTTGGACCAAACATGACCCAAAAGCGGTGGTCGTATCCCTGTCCGCTAGTTAAATCTCCATCAGTCTCGGTGCCCGATAACGCATCAGCCAGACGTCTCGTGTATTCACTATAGGTGGTTCTGGAAACCAGATCAGACACGGTTTCAAGATTCCCATTAGTGTATGTGGCAAAGAGAGCTTCTTTTGATTCATAACCATTTATAAACAGTGTTCTAAAATCATTTTCAAGAGCATATCCTTGGTTGTCAGCCGCAATGATGACCTCTTTTGCTATCTTTTCTGCCTCTGCCATTTTACCCATATGTAACAGGACCTTTGCTTTCAGTGCTTTGGCTGTCATTTGCGTTACGTAGTAATGTTGTGTACTGCTAGGTACAGCGTTACTAATGGCATAATCCAGGTCGTCGAGAATGAACGTGTAGCTATCCTGAACATTGGCGCGTGCAGCGGTCTCCGTACCCTGAAAAGGGCGGTCTCGTAGTACAATACCGTAAGGAGAGTTGAGGTCAAAAAAGTAACCAAAATGTCGTAGAATCTGAAAATGAGCTAGTGCCCGATGGACTTTACATGCCGCGATGACTTCTTTGACTCTTTGCTCTGACATCCCTTTAGCATCCCCTCTCTCCATCAGAAAGATGAGATTGTTTGCTGTATTGATGGTGAGATAAGTACCCTGATATATATTAGATAATGCGATATTATTAGCCTGTAAGCTATTCGTAACAAATTCCTGTCCTCCTGTTAGCCCACCACCTTTACTACTACTAATTCCAGAAAGAATAGACATATAAGGTCTGAAAGTTGATACGTTGAACGTTCGCCAGCTTTTATAGACTCCTCTCAGAACAGCTTCTGCTGATTCTGCATTGTAAACGACGTTATCAGTTTCCATTTTATAGTAAGGTTTGATATCATCGATATCGCCTACTATGGAGCAGGATGACAAACTGAGTGTACCTGCTAAAAATAATCCTAAGTATGTTGTTTTCATGTTTGTTTTGTTAGAATGTTGCTTTGACGCCAAATGAATAAGTCTTTGACATTGGATATGCATCGTTACTGGATACAGCTGTACTGATGTAGGTTCCCACAAATTCAGGATCTAGCCCTGGCCATTTAGTGATCGTCCATAAGTTGGATCCAGAGGCGAATACCGTGATCTGACCAATTTTCCAGCTATCAGTCAATTCTTTAGGGAGTGTATAGCTAAGATTTACGTTTTTAAGACGCAAGAAGGATGTCTCATAAACTAGACGGTCCGATGACCGAGAATTACCGGCTGGATCGTAAAAGGTGATTTTGGCAAATCGTGCCTCTGGATTGTTTTCCGACCACATGTTGTCATAGATGTCTTTATTAAGGCTTTGCCCCATGCTTCCAAAGAGACTGTTCTGAAAGTCGTCTAAAATAGCTTTAGCTCCTTTAGAATATTGGAAAACAAATGAGAAATTCAAGTTTTTGTATTTGATACGGTTGTATATACCTCCAAAGTACTTAGGTTGTGCTGTAGCTATTACTTCACGGTCATTAATATTGATAACACCATCACCATTACTGTCTTTATATTTGTAATCACCAATACCTGTTGCCGAGTTTTGGTAGTATCCTGTAGGAGATGATTGGTTTAGTGCATCTATTTCTTCTTGAGAATCAAATATTTTGTCTACTATATAACCTTTTAGTGTTCCTGCTGGGTAGCCTTCCAAGTAGCTATCCGCCTGATATTGGTTGATGTTGGCACCGTTCAGTTTTTCGATTTTATTTTTGTTTCTGGCGATATTAAATCCCAGGTTCCAGGTGAAGTCTTGCTTTCTCAGGATATCGTAAGCAAGTTCTAGCTCAAAGCCTTTGTTGCTCATGTCAATTATATTGGCGTAATATTGGGTTGTTCCGGCTTCTAACGGAGCAGGAGCAGGTGCTAATGCCCCAGACGTGTATCTGTCATAGACATCGAAGCTTCCTGTGAATCGGTTGTTGAAGAGTGAAAAGTCCAGTCCTGCGTTGTACTCCCGGGTTTTTTCCCATTTTACATCACGGTTTGGAAGGTTTGCGTCTAGAACAATAGCCGGACTTCCTCCCCATAGATCATTGGAGTTGCGTACAAAAAATTGGCGGTATAGGAAATTACTAATATTTGTTGAACCGGTATTTCCCCAGCTTAAACGTAATTTCAGATCATTGACCCAATCTGTAGTTTGCATAAAGCTTTCTTTGTCAATTCGCCATCCTAGGGAGAGTGCAGGGAAATAAGCGCGCTTGTTACCTGGACCAAACTTGGAAGACTCGTCGGTCCGGAAGTTTGCCTCTGCGAGATAGCGATCCTGGAATTTATAGCTCAGTCGACTATAGATTGAATTTAGTCCTTGGTCTGCTCGGTAATAAGTGAAATAATTGATACGGGCTGCTGATCCTGGATCGATCAGTATTTCGTCATCAGGGAATTCTTCATAGGAATGTGAATCGCCCAAACTCTTATAACGGTCAAAACCTATTCCGGCCATTGCGTACAATTGGTGTCCATTTTTTTTCCAATCGTAGTCCGCTCTAAAATTAAGACTTGTATTGCTGTTTTTGCTCGTGTTGGCGTTAAGTGTTGCATACAGAGTGGAACCAAATATGCTAAAGTCATCCACGGCATAGGTTGGCGAAAAAATGCTAGCGTCAGCGTTGTAGGATGACACGCTAATATCGCCATGCAGTTTAAAACCCTCAAAAACTTTGTAAGCCGCATACGCCGATCCAAGGAATTGGTGCATAGCATTGTTCCCCTTGTTATTGAGTTGCGCCAAAGGGCTGGCTAAGGCTACAGGTGCACCATATATACTCGTCCCGTCTATCGTTGTGAATTTTCCGTTTGAATCATAGGGTTCTATATCAGGTCTCACTAGCCAAGGTTTGGTCAAGCCTTCTGCAAACATTTGTTGACCATGTTTCATAGCACTATACGAATAGCTCAGCGAAGCGCCCGTAGAAAGACGTTCCGTAATATCACTATCAAAAGACAGGCGTCCGCTATAGCGTTTTAGATTGTTGTTAATGTATAATCCATCCTGATCGAATGCATTGAAGTTGAAGGCTAAGTTACTATTATCGGTGCCTCCGTTGAGCGTGACATTAGCCTGAGAAGTCCGTGCATTTTTGTTGCGGATCATTTCTGTCCAATCGGTATTACCCTGGTAAAAAGCATCGTTTTTTAAACCGTCATATTGATATTTTAGGGGCGTACCATATCCATCGTCTTCCAATGGAATGATGTTGCCAAAAATCTCCATACTTGGGATTTGATTGTAGTACGCTTCATACGGGTCGATCTGTCCATTGTTGATTGCACCAATAGTATTGTTTATGATGCGTCCCTGTACTTCTTTGAATTGATCGACAGACAAAGGTTTGTACATTTTGGTCGGGTTACTAATGGAGTGTGTATAGTCCGCAGATACTTTGAAAAAATTACCCTTTTTACCTCTATTGGTTTTAACGATAATGACACCATTGGCGCCCCTGGAACCATAAATAGCTGTTGCAGCCGCATCTTTTAGGATATTTATGGTTTCAATTTCAGAAACAGGAATATTGGTCAGGGGATTGATCGTAGGAAATTCTCCAGCTCCCTTTTCGATAAAAAATGGGATACCGTCAATGACGTAAAGTGGTTCGTTGGTACTTCCGGACAGGGAGAGGTAATTCCTCTGATATTGATTTTGGCTGTGGCACCGGGTGCTCCCGAATTTTGTGTTACCATTACCCCTTTTGCCGCGCCACCGAGAATAGATTCAAAGGTTGCGCCATTGTTATTGAAATCAGCAAGCTTCTCTTGGTTTATAGAAGATACTGAACTTGTCAGGTCTTTTTGCTGTTTGGTACCGTAGCCAATAACAACAACCTGCTCCAATCTTTCGTCGAGCTGGGTGAGTGAAGCATTCTGTACCGTATTGTTTTTTTGTACTTGGACCAACGATGCCGTAGTGAGACAACCTACATAACTGTAGGATAACTGATAGGTTCCGTAGGGAAGGTCAGCAAATGAGTACTGCCCCAGTTCATCGGATATTGTAATACGGTCTAGGCTGTTGCCTACAATCTTTATAGTAACGCCACGCATGGGAACATTCGACCCGTAATGGGTGACAATTCCAGATATAGAACCCGACTGTTGTTGTTTATTTTTGATGATAATGTTTTTTTGCTGGATATGTGCTTCCAGAGGTTGTGTCTTGAATATTTCTGTAAGAACCTCGTTAAAATCAGCATTGACCTTGGTGATTGTAACGGGTAATGATTCCGTTAGGCTTTCATCCGCATATAAAAAGCGATAGGCACTTTGTTTCTCCAGTTGTAGGAGAACCGATTTGAGCGTGCTTCTTTCAGCACGAATAGTGACTTTCTGGGCAAAGCTGGCCGCAGAGAACGGGATGTAAAAAGCAGTTAAAAGCAACACCGTAAGGTAGTACCTTGCGTGCTTCAAGAAATTGATATTCATAAAATTTAGTGTTAGTTATTTTCTTGTATATAGATTGTCTTATTTCGTACAGAAAATTTGACCTTTCCTGTCATTTCCAAAAGATTTAAAACCTGATCTATTTGTTGATTTTTTGAGATCGTGCCTGTAAATTGTTTTTTCTTCAGTTCATTATTCGTAAACACAATTTCAATATCATACCAGCGCGCTATCTTCTGCATGATACTCTCCAGTGGTTCGCTGTCAAAAGCGAAAAGTTCATTTTTCCAAGAAATGTCCCTGGCAGTTTTTGCCAGTGAGACCTGTATATTGTTTCCATCGAATATCGACTGGTCTCCAGGAAGAAGTATTACTCTTTCTTTCGAGGAGCTAACTTCTACCTTCCCTTCGATCAGCGTTGTTTGTGTATGTGTGTCGTTTGGATATGCTTTGATATTGAATTTGGTGCCGAGAACAGTTACCTGTTGTCCTTTAGATTCTACGACAAAAGGTTTGTCTTTATTTTTGGAGACTTCAAAATATCCCTCTCCCTGCATTTTTACCCTTCTTTCGTTCGCATTGAACTGCGAGGGAAATTCTATAATGGATTCCGAATTGACCGATACGACTGAACCATCGGAAAGCACTATCCTGTACTGCCCCCCACGAGGTACAACAAGTGTATTGACCGTATTTGTATTGCTGAATGTAGGATCAGTTTCATAAGATATGGTTCCATCATTGAGTTTTTCAATTATTATTCCTTCATGCCGAACGATCTCGCCCGTTGTGAGGGTATTGAGGTCGAGGGAATCTTTTAATCCAAGAACTAGGGTAGCTTTGTTCCCACCTGGTTTTATCTCAGCTGTTTCGACAAGTGTATCTTCTATTGCTGTGTTTGTGTTATTGTAGTTATGGTATAACAATGAAATAGAAAAGAAAGCAATAAAAATTGCCGCATAGCGTAGGATACGTTTTCGTGTCCTGTGATGTGGATTGATTTTTTTCCATACGGTATGTTTGACCTCTTCATATTCATGGACTTCTAAGGGATTGTTATATTCAACGGAGTTGTACCAAGACTCTACAGCATTTCTTTCCGAATCGGATGCTGTACCATTGATATAGTTGCTCAGTAATTTATTGATTTCCTTTTGTGTCATTAGTAATTAAATAGGTCTCTACTTAACAAGACAATACAAAAGCAGGGAGGGAGTAGGCGAAAATCGAAAAAAATTAAAAAGTTGTAAAAAGAACGTAATGGATCTTTTTTTTGAGGATTTTCAAAGCGTTTGCAACCTGTTTTTTTACCGTGTGTTCTGAAATCGCCATTAGTTCGGCAATTTCTTTATGAGACAGTTCTTGATTCCTACTGAGGACGTAAATCTGTTTCATTTTTAGGGGAAGGGCATCGATTTCATTTTGGATAATGCGTTCCAGTTCATTCTTATGAATAGTACGGGAAGTAGTTTCTTCATATAAGACCTTAAAATATTGGAACAGTTCTTCCCGTTCTCCTTGTTTTTTAGTCTTGATATAAAAATTGATAATGCTGTTCCGTAACGAGGCAAAGAGGAAATTGATAACCTTTCCTTCAATATTGATTCTGTCCCGCTTATTCCAAAGATTCATAAATATATCCTGTGTGAGGTCTTGGGCATCTTCTATGGAGCTTACTTTACGTTTCGCCTGTGCAAACAGAATATAGAAAAACCTCTCGTATAGAACCTGATAGGCGGTTTCATCGTCCAGCTTTAGCAGGTCGAAGAGTTGCTCGTCACTACAGTCACTATATTTGTTTTGGATCATAATACGCGCCAAATATAAGCATTAAGATTTCTATTGTATTGTTTATTCCAAAGACATTTTTAAGACAGTCTAAATGAATTGTCTGAGGATCAGTGAGAATGAAGGTAGGTTTTTAAGAGGAAAGTAGTAGAATAAACCGTTTAGTTATTTTGTCACTATGTAAATTGAAAGAAGTTGATCTCGTAGATTTTTGGTAATGTTAATGATTTATTAATATAAAAATAACCTTAGCGCTAAACTAAGTCAGGTACTTTGTTTCTTAACCTTTTGAGTACACATGTTCAACAAAATACTTCCATATATAAGGGTTGCTATTGTAGCTGTACTTTGTATAATTGTCTCCAATGACCATGCTTTTGCACAGCGAATTAAATCCCTTCAATTAAAAAGTACACAAAATCCGGATTCACTGATTGTACAGCTTAAAAAGCGCTATAATGATGCGCTATCGGTACAGAATCGGGAGCAGCAGGGATTGTGTCTCCAACAGATGGGGCAGATCTGTTTGGTACAAGGGCATTACAACCTGGCCTTGGAGTATTTTTTGGATGCAGACAAGATCTTGGCGCAGTTGCAGAAACCGAATCTTTTTGCCGCTAATCTGAATGATTTGGGCCTCTTTTATTACTACAACAAGCAGAGTGCACAGGCTAACAAATACTACCAACAGGCTTTCAAGATCTTTGAAAAGACAGACGATAAGCAGGGACTCGCCGAGGTCTTGGCTAATATAGGGCACCTCTATGAAAAACAACAGCAATATGATTCGGCTTTCAATTACCAATTTCGTTCCTTGCATTATTTTGAACAGGCAGGCGATGATCTAGGGCGAGCCAAAGTGTACGAAAATCTGGGGAGCATCTACGAAGATCTCGCTAAGTATGATTCTGCCTCTTATTATTTTAAGTTATCTCTCGATTATTACACCAAGTCCGATGACCTCAATGGGAGTATCGAAGTAATCAATAATCAAGGGGATATTTTACGAAAAACTGGCCATTATGTAGAGAGTATTGCAGTGAGCAAACGGGCTTATCGGATGGCAGAACAGCATGGTTACAATTACCAATTGGCAGCGACGGCAAAGGATCTTGGTAAGACGTATGCGCTCCATGGTCAATTGGACAGTGCTTTTCATTACGCGGAGCTGAGTCGAAAGCACACTTTGGATATTTATTCGGTAGATGGGATGAAGCAATCGTCACTTTTGCAGACGCTCTACGATATGGAAAAACAGACCAATGAGATCGAACAGTTGCAGGCCGATCGTAAAGTCACTCAGACTATTATTGTTGCCTCACTAATTGTTGTAATATTATTGGTTCTTCTTTTTGTCAACTTTTTCAGTAGACAACGACTGAAGATTAAGGAACAGCAGGTGGAAGCGCACCAGCGTAAAATAGAAAGTGAACTCTTGGAAAGCCGTCTGGTGAATCAAAAGCTGGAGCAGGAAAAACTGAGGGAACAATTGGAACTGAAAAGTAAGGAACTTTCTACACACACGTTGCACCTGATTCGAAACAACAAGTTTTTAGAAACGTTGCGAGGTTCGCTACAGGCCATGGTCAAGGATGAGAAACGGGATCAGAAACGTCTGATGCAGAAATTAATTCTGGAGATCAACGAAAGTATAGCACAGGAGCAGTACTGGAAGGATTTTATGCAGACATTCGAACAGGTGCACCAGACTTTTTTTGACCGTCTAAAAGCTTTGGGAAAAGATTTTACGGCTGCAGATCTTCGCCTGATCGCACTGCTTAAGATCAATCTCAATAATACGGATATTGCTACGATCATGGGAATATCTACCGATAGCCTACGGGTCTCAAGACATCGACTACGTAAAAAACTGGATATTCCTCAAAGTGATAATCTAGCGACGTATATACAGTCTGTTTAGAGGATTAATGGTTCGTTGATCTAGGCTTAACATAGAGATAATGGAGGGTTGTTGGTTTTTAATGTGTTGATTTTTAGGTTATTGAATTTTGTTGTTAACGCTTTGATTATCCTGTCTGTGCTGTTGTTGCTTTAATGTAACGCTCAAAAAGAGCTAATCTATTTGGAAGCGTCCATCTTTGTGAGGTCATAAAAAAACAAGAAATGACTAAAGCTATGAATAGAATTTTAAGCATGCTATTTTTCGTTTTTTGCTGCGTACAATTGTCTTACGCAACAAAGATCAAAGGAAAGGTATTGGACCAACAAACAGGTGAGGCCGTGCCAGGAGCAAGTATCACCTTACTCAACAGTGGTAAGACCGCCCTGACAGGGTTGGACGGATCTTTCGAGATCAAGGGGCTGTCTGCAGGAGCGGAAAACATTCGGATCTCCTTTGTCTCTTATGAGACTATTCAAAAAAGTATCCAGGTAGAAAAGGAAGGAACACCCGAGTTTGTGTTTTATTTGGTGAGTAACAATCAGCGGTTGATGGAGGTTACGATCAAAGGAACCCGTAAAGCGGGGGCTGATGATCCCAGCGCCCGTCGTATGGAACGTAACGCATCTCAGATTATGAATGTGGTGTCTTCTAGGGCTATCGAGATTTCGCCCGACTTGACGGTAGCGAATGTGATGCAGCGTGTATCTGGGGTCTCTATCGAACGTAGTAGCAATGGGGAAGGACAGTATGCTCTGATCCGGGGAATGGATAAGCGTTATAATACGACGCTAGTGAATGGTGTGAAGATGCCGAGTCCAGACAATAAGTACCGTTATGTACCATTGGACTTATTTCCCTCAGATATGCTAGAACGCTTGGAGGTCTATAAATCTTTGACTCCCAATATGGAGGCAGATGCGATAGGGGGAGTGGTCAATATGGTCATGAAGACGGCTCCTGCTAAGCGACAGATCGATGCCAACTTTGCATTGGGGTATAACCAACAGTTTTTTGACCATGACTTTGGACGCTTTGATGCCTCTGCAATTAAAGGAAAATCGCCTTACGAACGAAATGGGAGAAATTATAACGCTACGCAGTCTGATTTTTCCAAGGGTACTTTGGATTATACATACAAGCGCCCTATTCCTGATATGGTGGGAAATATTACTTTTGGAGAGCGCTTTTTGGATCAAAAGCTAGGACTTATCGTAGGAGCCAGTTATCAGAATATGCACCGTGGCGGTAACAGCGAATTTTACAAT
This sequence comes from Sphingobacterium sp., assembly GCA_031277715.1. Taxonomy (GTDB): domain Bacteria; phylum Bacteroidota; class Bacteroidia; order Sphingobacteriales; family Sphingobacteriaceae; genus Sphingobacterium. The sequence goes on from JAITLW010000040.1 coordinate 19,023, forward strand.
TCTGCAGTGGCGGGTACTGATGCTTTTGCAGTAATTACGAACAAAGTAGACCGGACCTATTCAGAGCAGTTGCAACGATTGGGCTTGCATGGTAAATTAGACTATCAATTCAACCCGGCTCATAAGATTAGCTTCTATAATATGTTTGTCAATCTAGAAAACCAGCAACTACGTGAAGGGGTGACGACTACCTATAATTCGGAGTATAAACCTCAACAGGGGAATGCCGAATTGGTGTTTACAACGCGTAGCAGATTGACTAAACAGCAGATCTATAACGGGACACTGCAAGGGGACCATAATTTTGTAGATGACCGTTTGAAATTGCGCTGGTCTGCAGTGTATTCATCGGCACGTAACGAAGTGCCTCAGAATACGCTGATCAGTCTGAATGGCTTGCAGGAAAACTTTGTGCAGAGGCGTACTTCCTTAGTAAATACAGCACCAGTAACCTACCGGTGGGAACGAAACACGGATGAGGATATTGCGGGGTATTGGGATTTGGCCTACCGATTGGATCGAGGCGATGGAAAGCTAGAGCTTTCTACAGGTGGATTGTATCGAGACAAGCGTCGGAGTAGCTTTTATAATAACTATATATTATCACCATCTGCAACAGATGCACACCAAATATATGGGGTAGATTTTGAGCGTTATACAGATTTAAATCTGGTGGTCAGAAATCCAAATGGTGCTGTAAGTAATCCCCTGACATACGACGCCAGTGAAAAACTGGCCGCCATATATGGTATGTTTAACTATCAGAATGAGCAGTTTCAGGCCATCGGAGGGATTCGTATGGAACACACGAACCAGGGATATAATCTCTTGTTTACTGCGGGAGAGAAGTCTCCTACGGGTAAGCAGGTGTACGTGGACTGGTTGCCTAGTTTGACCTTGAAATATCATTTGACGAAGAAATCACAGCTACACGGGGCATATTATCGCGCATTGAATCGCCCCGGCTTTTACGAGATCGTGCCTTCTAAAGTGGTGAACGAAGAATTTCAGGAAAGAGGAAATCCGGATATCAAGCGCGCCATAGCCGACAATTTCGATTTACGCTATGAGTTATTCCCGGAAGCATCAGAGCAACTGATGGTAGGTGCTTTTTATAAAAGTATACAGAATCCTATTGAATATACATTCCAGGCGGATGCTATCCGTGGACAGGATATCTACTACAGTCCTGGTAACTTCGGAAATGCCAAAAATTATGGATTAGAAGTCGATTTTATAAAGTATTTCAGTCGATTTGGGGTGAAGGCCAACTATACTTATACGCATTCAGCCATTACTACGCCAAAGACAGCAAGGCGTATTAATAGCCAAACGGGGGATATTGAAGCTTACTTTGTAGATCAGAAAAGGCCTCTTTATGGGCAGTCTGCACATATCGCTAATGTAGCTCTCTTGTTTAAAGATGCCAAGAATGGAATCGATGCCCAGCTAGCCATGGCCTATACCGGACCACGGATCCATACGGTGTCCCAATTTTTGGACAATGATCTATGGCAAAAAGGATTTGCCAATATGGATGCATCAGCTGAAAAGCAGTTTCGCCATGGATGGGCAGTATTTGCAAAAGCTAATAATCTATTGAATACACCAATGAAGCTATTTATCAAGGGCACGAACCCGGAGAATGATAAGATTGCAGAAGGTTTGGTAAGCAATGGACAGACGCTCATCCGTAAGGATCTATATGGTCAGAACTATTTGATTGGCGTACGTTATAAGTTTAATAAATAAGGAATTGTATGAAAAAGAATTTTTCAATAATAATCGCTGTGATAGCCCTGTTTACGGCTTGCGAAAAAGCGAATATCAATGTGGATACTTCAGGGCAGGAAGAGTCGGCCATAGGTGAAGTATCTGGTGTGTGGACCAAAGGAAGTGTACATCATATAAAAGGGGATATCATTATCCCAGAGGGAAAATCTTTGACCATTGAAGAAGGGGTGACGGTGATTTTGGATACACTTAAGAAGCCCGAAATCGTAGTGCTAGGTGACCTCTATGCATTGGGTACAGCAGAAAACCCAGTTCTATTTACCATTGAGGAGTCTGCAAGGACGGAGCAAAATAAATTTGGAGCCCTCTGGGGCGGGATTCTAGCGGCGCCGACATGTGGGGAGCTGGTACTAGATCATGCTATTTTGGAATATGGTGGAGCGATGACTTCCGATATGTCAACTTCTGTCAAGTTGGGGCTTTATAAGAATAAAGCCGGTGAGGGCTTGCCCGGCCTTTGGTTTTCAAATGTGAATGGGAAGCTGATTGTGCAGAACAGTACAATCCGACACTTTCAGGAGGACTGTACCTATATCGAAGGCGGTAAAATTATTTTTGCAAATAACACCTTCAACACGAATGGTGTGACCGGTGGAGAGGCGATGAACTTTAAGTCTGGATGTCTTGCGGACGTAGCCTATAATCTGGTGTATAGTGTGAATACGAATGCGTTAAAGCTTTCAAATGCAGGCGACCGCACACCACAGGCTTATATCATCGCTTACAACAATACATTGGTCAATACCGGTTGGAGACGACCTACAGCCAAGGGTGGTTCTGTATGGTTGGAAGCTTCGGTACGCGCTGATCTGTACAATAATATTTTTGCCAATACGCGTTTTGGTATTAAGCGGGATCCTAAAAAACTAGAAGATGCGCGTTCTAAAATCAGTCACAACTGGTACTATGGCTACGATCAGGCAACGGTAGATCAATTTCAACCCGGCAAAAATGATGTTGTCGGCGGTATGGAAGAGACGTTAGGGAACAAAGCAGGGGAGAATGACCCAAAGTTTGTGAATTATCCATTGAATACCGCGATGACCAATAGTACGCTGGCAAAGGATTGGGATTTTAGATTGCAGGGCAATTCGCCAGCGCTAAAGGCAGGGACGACGGATTTCATCCGCCATTTTGCGAAAGGTCTCACACTGGCTAATGGATTGACCTATATATCTCCTGCACCGGCAAACTATGTGGGTGCTTTGGGAACTAAGAATTAATACGGACTGATCGATAAACTTAATATAATTACACATCAATGAATAATAGATATATATGGACAGCGCTTGTAGGTGCAGTAAGCTTGGGTGCCTGCCAGCAAAAGAATACAACGAATACCGAGGAGATAAAACCCGTGATCATTACCGAAGCAGTACAATATGATAGCGATGACCCCGCAATATGGATCAATCGCGTAGATCCAAGCCAAAGTCTGGTGATTGGTACCGACAAGGATCAGAACGGAGGGTTATATGTTTTTAATCTAGATGGAAAGATTGTAAAAGAGAAAGTCGTACATGGCTTACAGCGTCCTAATAATGTAGATGTTGCTTATGGGCTGGTACTCGGTGGAAAAGCAACTGATATTGCAGTGACGACGGAACGCTTTACGCACAAGTTAAGGGTATTCTCCTTACCGGATATGAAGCCTGTCGACAATGGAGGGTTGGATATGTTTGTTGGCGAGACAGGTGTAGACTACCGGGATTTGATGGGGATAGCCCTGTATACAAGTCCATCGGGTAAAATCTATGCTATCGTGGGACGTAAGAATGGCCCCAAAGAAGGATACCTGTGGCAGTATGAGCTTACAGATGATGGTAAAGGGCAGGTACAAGCCACCTTTGTACGTAAGTTTGGAGATTACTCGGGTAAAAAGGAAATTGAGGCCATTGCCGTGGATAATAAACTAGGTTATATTTACTATTCGGATGAGCAGGTCGGTGTCAAACAGTACTATGCAGATCCTGAAAAAGGAAATGAACAACTGGCTTTGTTTGCTACAGAAGGATTTGCCGAAGACCATGAAGGTATCTCTATCTATGAAACAACGGACAGTACAGGTTATATCTTGGTTTCAGACCAAGGGGCTAATCGTTTTCAGATTTTTAGAAGGGAGGGTAAGCCCGGACAGCCGTTTGTCCATGAGCACCTCAAAACAGTACCCGTCGCCGCACGGCAGAGTGATGGTTCAGAAGTGGTCAATGTGCCATTGAATAAAACCTTCCAGCATGGGCTATTTGTCGCAATGAGTGATGATAAGACATTTCACTTTTACCGCTGGGAGGATATTGCAGGCAAAGACTTGGATATCAAAAAATAAAATTGATCTCGTAACAAAGCACCGCTTAATAAGTGGTGCTTTGTCTATTTATTCAAACTTTTTTAATTGCTTATCCGCAACAGGGACTGTCCAGTTGGATAGGAGGACATTGTACGTCCCCATAACTGCAAAATACACAACAATCTCCTTCTTTTGGTTTTAGAATAGTATTACACTTTTCGCATTCATAGAAATATTGACAGGAATCTATGGGCATAGTTTCTGTTTTCTGGTGATTGCAAACCGGACAGGTTATTGTTGATTGGAGTGTTACTTTCATGTTTTATACAAATATATCGTCAAATTGTTGGTTTAGCAAATGCTGCAAGATAATCATTGGGCAGTATCTCAAGGGGGGATCTGATCATGAAAAATACAGAAGACCACTGACATAACGTTGTCATAGGGGGCTCCCATCTTTGTTGTATAATTTAAAAACAAAGAAGAATGAATTTATTATCTACTCGTATCATTACTGCCAATGTAGAGGCACTGATTGATTTTTATCAAAATGTAACCGCAATGCCTTTGATACAATGGACACCAGATTTCGCAGAATTACGCACTGCAAACGCTACTTTAGCAATCGGTAGTACCAGAACTTTACAGTTTTTTGGGGCAGACAATAGGATACAAGCAGCCCAGAATAAAAGTGTTATCATCGAGTTTTTAGTAACCGATGTCGACAAAGAATACGAGCGATTGAAAGATTTTCTTGAATCGTATCTGATACAAAAGCCAAGTCTAATGCCCTGGGGCAATAAGTCACTTTTATTTCGAGATCCTGATGGGAATTTAGTGAATTTGTTCACTCCTGTAAGCGAGGAAGCAAAGAAAAGATTTGGTATAAACTAACATACACTATCTACCTGTGGGGTGTAAACATAATGTCTACTGTTACGGAAGACAAAATTGGGAATACATCTAGAAAAGGATAGAAGATGTAAAAACAAAGTCTTCTAAGATGCGAACTTATACATAGGCTTAGTGGCCCTATCAAAGGACTTTATCTGTTTTCGCATTTAGATATCGTGTTATGACTGTTGAGATGAGCAGAATGGTACTTTGGACAAATCCGATATGGACGAAGGCACCCAATGGATTACAGTGCATTAAGGGGATATATATTACGTTATGTCCATAAAATCCTATTTAATGAAAATATTTTATCAGACACTAAATGTAATTTTGTATCTGTTCAGACCATAATTAAAAGTAATATGATAGAACTTATTCGTCCAAAAGTGTTAAGCAAAGGTGATAAGGTCGCGACTATATCGTTATCATGGGGAGGTGCAGGAGAGCTGCCACATCGTTATGCAAAGGGAAAGGAGCGGCTGGAAAAAATATTTGGTCTCGAGGTTGTAGAAACAGAGCATGCTTTAAAATCTGCAACGTGGATTTCTGATAACCCCAAGGCCAGGGCCAATGATTTGATGGCCGCATTTTTGGATCCCTCCATAAAAGCGATTATTTCAAATATAGGAGGAGAGGATAGTGTTCGGTTATTGAAATACATTGATATTAATATTGTTAAAGATAATCCGAAGATATTCCTAGGCTTTTCAGATAGTACGGTAACTCATTTTATATGTTTGAAAGCTGGTTTAAGTTCGTTTTATGGGACTTCGCTATTAGTTGGGTTTGCAGAAAATAAAGAAATGCATGATTATCAGGTACAAGATGTTTTTAGGACGTTATTTACAGCAAGTCCAATCGGACGGTTAGTACCCAATAGTCAGGGATGGACCACAGAGTATCTCGATTGGTTTGACACCTCATTGCAAAACGTACAACGTACTCTTATACCTTCTACAGGCTGGCATTTTATACGTGGCAATACCGTTGTCCGAGGTCCCCTAATCGGAGGTTGTATTGAAGTCTTGGAGATGCTTAAAGGAACTGACTATTGGCCGGATTTAGCTGTTTGGACAGGTTGTATATTGTTTTTTGAAACTTCTGAGGATATGCCCAAGCCAGAGTATTTCCGTTGGTGGTTGAGGAGTTACGCTACGTTAGGTATCCTTGAAGGGGCTAAGGGTATTATTTTGGGACGCCCCTATGACAACTTATATGTAGACGACTACGAAGCTGAATTATTAAGAATACTGGATGAGGAAGGCTTGTACAACTTGCCGGTAATAACACGGATGGATTTTGGACACACTTGTCCATCGTTCACATTGCCGTATGGAAGGTTGGCTGAGATTGATTGTGTTAACAATACCTTTTCGATACTCGAAAGTGGGGTCTGTTAATAGGACTATTTGTGTAGATTAGGAGCATACTTCCAGTGTGTTACTATCTCAAGCGATAGAATTTTCTAGCGCTTAGTGATGGCGCTAGAAAACGGGTATAGTTTAAACCTCTTTTTTGCCTATCCATTTTTCTACGGAAGGAGCCTGGTATTCGTGCATCATCGTCAATAAGTTGTCGATATCATGATGGACCAGCAACATCTCCCGATATGTCGGTTTTAGAAAACCTTTGTCAATCATATTTTCTAAAAATGAAAGGAGTTCATTGTAGAAACCATCGATATTTAATATTGCAATAGGCTTTTTGTGTAGCCCTAGTTGCGCCCAGGTCAACATTTCGAATAGTTCCTCTAGCGTGCCGAATCCTCCGGGAAGAGCTATTACACCATCAGACAGTTCATTCATCTTTGTCTTTCGCTCATGCATGGTATCCACGATGATCAGTTCTGTAAGCTCATGGTGCGCGATTTCCTTTTGACGGAGAAAATGAGGAAGTACACCTATAGCTTTGCCTCCGTTTTTCATGACCCCATTTGCAACAGCACCCATCAAACCTACGACGGCACCACCATATACCAGCTCGATATTTCTATTCGCAAGACATGTTCCGAGTCTGTAGGCCTCTGTTTCAAATTGTTGTTCTTTTCCTGCGCTTGATCCGCAGAATACTGTTATTCGTTTTATAGCCATATATTGTTTGTTCTAATTATATTCTGACCGAAATCAATACCTATTCATACCATTACCTTGTTCAGGTTTCTTTTGTGTTTACGGTAGACACAAATTACAAGCTCTCCCTAGGGGGAACAGTAATTTCTTTTCCTTCAACATTATAGTACATTTTCCTATCTGTAAACCAGTCCTTAATTTCTTCAAAGACCTCTCGCTTACAGCCTATTTGATTAAGATTCGGAAGAGTTTTTAACAATTCATAATTGTTATCTATACAATCTACATCCCAGATACATTTTAGTTTTTTCAAGGAAATAAGAAAATTTAGATTTTCAACTTCATTGCCTCTAATATCAATTAGCCTAAGGTTCTTCAGCTTTGATATTGTTTCTAGGTCCATTGGTTTTTTACAATAGAAAGCATAGAGATCAGATAGTTTCTTTATTCTCTCTAACGGCGCCCAGTCTTCGATTTCCGTTTCTGATATATCCAGTTCTCTGAGGAGCGGTAAGCTGACTAATGCTTCAATATTTCTGATCGTTGTTTTACTTATCCGTAGTTTCTTTAGCTTCTGTAGAGAGCAGATCCAGTCTAGGTGTTCAATGTCGCTACTGGCTAACTCCAGTTCCTTTAAATTGTAACAGCTACTTAGACTAATATAGTCTATATTCTTCCATCCCGATAGAAATAAGGTGTCCAAATTGGGGAAGTATAGTAACGGTTCCAAGTTCGCATGCTGGCTTAAGGATAGTAGTTTTACCTTGTTAAACTCCTCAAAAGAGGTAGGTTTTTTCCCCCGTAAAGAATAATCATTTCCTAATCCGTGACTTATGTCAGCTTGCCAGAGTTGGCTTAAGCTATTCCAATAATCTTCAAACTTAATTTCTTTCATTCGGTACATTCTTTATTATCACAGGCATAAATATGCTTTTACTCCTACATAGACTTGGAGCAATGCCTTAATTGGTGTGCCCTTATCCGTTTTCCTGCTGACTATCGAGGATCCGCCATAATATTTCCTTGTTGATCAGGTAGTTCTCATCGAGATGATCCGAGCTTTCCTCTAGTTCATAGATCAGGTAAGGTAAGCTATCGTCTTCCAGGATATTAATAGTGTTTTTTAGCAGTACAGACAGTACACTATGATCATTGTAGAATAGTACACCGGTACATATTGGTTCTTTTATTTCTATTCGATGCTTGATCTCACTTAAAGAGACTCCCGTAGCTAGTTTTATTTTAAATAAAGACTTACTATC
>JAITLW010000086.1 GCA_031277715.1 Sphingobacterium sp.
CTGCATTCGGGCTGTTATCCTAAGATTCCCGAATGCAGTTTATCAACTAATTGGGTCTAGTCAGGTAACTTGGTACCAAGTTTGCGACGCAGACATAGGGATCAGGTCCATTCAAGATCATTACTATACAAATATGAAAATTGCGTTAACGACGGTATGTTTATTATTGGGCCTAGCAATAGCTCCTAAACTACAGGCACAAAGCAGTCTTTTTGGTCCAACCATCAGCTATCAGTACCAAAAGGGCAGTATTTTGAAAACAGGTGCCTATTATGCTACGGAAGTCAATACCAAAAATATACTGAAGGTGGATGCTACGGCTAATTTCACCTGGATACAGAACAAATCGAGCGTAATCCCGGAGATAGCTACTACTTACTATTCGGCGATGTATATATTGGGCCTACTCGGCAGAGCGGAACTCACCCCCTATACGGTAACTCCCAAGGTTGGCTTTACGATACTGACATTGCTCGAGTTGGACTTTGGGTATGGGTTTGCTATTTCTGACAAGAAGAACTACAGTCCGATCAAGGGATTTGCTACGTCATTGCGCTTTAATATCCCGATCAACAGTCCGCTATAGTGTTTCCAATGTTTGGTGGCAACGGTTAGACGCTACCAAAAAAGTATAAAATGGTTTATCAAGAGTTTCGTCCAATCAACGTGTTACAAGATTACATCCAATACTTCTGGGTATTGGAAGATCATACAGACAACTCTGACAGGACCTTTTTTAGAGTAATCCCGGATGGGGTACCTGCATTGATATACCAGGAAGGGCCATCGCTTTTTTATGATCACAGAAGTCTGGCTCTGCCTCAGCTCTATATCTATGGACAGTCGTCCCGATATATTGAAAATAGCGTAACGGGATATTTTAGGATTATTGGGGTCTACCTACACCCTACGGCGCTGAAAACTATTTTTAATATAGACGCTTTTGAGTTCAGCAATCAGAATATCCCTTTAGCGGATATTGTGTCGGACAACATCCTTGAGCAGCTGATGAACGCGAGCACTACTGACGAAAAGATCGCAATTATGTCGGATTTTTTTCTAAAACGGATACAGTCTGTAAAATTCAATGATGAAAAAGCAACATTTGCTACCACACTTCTACAAAAAGGGGCTAGCCTCAAGGATATACAGGCTGAAATGGCCTTGTCTGAACGTTCGTTAGAAAGGTTGGTAAAGCAATATGTAGGCATGTCTCCGAAAATGTTTTCAAGAATAACCCGCTTTCAATCCGGTCTGGATATTTTGCGAAAGTCAGGTTCGCATAACCTCACAACACTAGCCTACGCAAAGGCGTATTTTGATCAATCACATTATATCAGGGAGTTTAAAGAGTTTACGGGAACCACTCCTAAGATCTTTTTACTTCGCTCGGATGAAACATTGGCTAATTTTCCAAAATGGAATCTATAGCATCTCTACCCTCTTTGAATAATTGTCGGTTTTGTCCAATTCCAGGAAAATTGCTGTCCTTAATTTTGTCTTAAATATAGCGCAGGCCTCATCGAAGGATTGGAGTATGCTTGTCCTGTGCTCATGGTTGAACATTCATAAAACAGCAAAAAATGAGAACTGAAGAAAATCAAAAAGTAGTTCGCCTAACCCCCGGACATGTCCCAGCACCTGTCGGTAACTACTCGCACGTCACGGTAATTCCTAAAAACTCGGATCTATATACATTTTCAGGTCAGATCGGCATTGATATTAATGGAACTATCCCCGATTCGATAAATGAACAGGTAGGCTATACATTTGATAATATCGCATCGCTCCTAAAAGATCAGGGCTTGTCTCCTGATGATGTAATCAAAGTGAACATCTGGGCTACAGAAGAAATCGACTGGGATTTTATGGATGCTGTGTGGCAGAAATTATTCGGAAAAATCTTCCCATCGATGACTATAGCCTATGTAACGGCACTGGGACTGCCTGAACTGAAAATAGAGATTGAAATTTGGGCAGCGAAATGTTAATGACGACAGGATATCCTAAAAAGCTTTATATAGTTCACTAAAAACCGCTATTACCAGGGATATATACTGTCTGTTCCTTTGGCTATCTTTACCTCTGCTACATGCTTAAATATAAACTCGTGTATGTAGGGGTATATGTATAACAAGGGATGAAACGACAACGGTATAATAGTATAAGGAATACTTTGGTGCTCTTTGTTTTGACGGCCGCGCTGATGGTGAACAGCAACTGCGGCAATTCTACCAAGCAAAAGACAGTATTTGCCAACTATTTGAAAAATAGCAGTTGGATTATCAATGCAGGGGGACTGATTGCTCCAGATGGAGAACAGACCTTTTATCTATCGCAGAAATCGGATACTGCTATTATCTACAACTTTCACGCGGTTGAGTTTTTGGATGAAGTCCAATTCAAGAGTTCTGATTCCTGGGAATGTGGGAATGATTGTTTCACTTCGGTCTACGGTAGATACCATTTTATAGATACAAACCGGGTAAAAATGGAGGTAGATAGTATTGCGTATTCGGGCACCTGTGCTGCCGACACTAAAGTATTGAAAACATCGGAAGCGATGACTTTTGACATCGTAAAACGAGGCGAACAATTGGAGTTAAGTTCTTCAAGCCTTGCCCATTAATCAAAAAATAAGCCACTAGAGAACAAAAAAATATGCTCTCTAGTGGCTAAACTGATTTCCTTATGGGGATAAAACCTCTTTCCACAACTCAGGTTGATCGGTCTGAATAACCCGTATGAATGGATATGTTTTCAAAAAAGATGTATAGGCATCGTGCCCCTCTGATGTCGCTTGTTGGTCTACCTTTCCCAAACTATTTAGCCAAAGGTATATTCCTTGCTCTTTGAGCTTTAGCAACCGTGCTCTGTCTGTAAATGACTCGTCGATATGTATTACCTTGGCCTGACCTGTTTTCAGAATAGCATTCAAGTCTTTCATGTTATTGGCTCTAGGAAAGAGGGTAATCTGTCTATCAATTTTTGATGCCGAGGCCATATCCTTGTAATCGTATAAGAAAAACAAGACCTGATCCTGTATCCCTGCCTCTACAATCTGTTCGAAGGCTGTGCGGATATAGGATTTATCTTCCTCCTTAAAGTCTATATCTATGATACACTTGTCTTTGCAGCTTGCTAAAGCTTCTTTGAAGGTCGGAACCCGATGTGTCGAAGCCTCACCATGTGCGGTCTGCCGGAGCTTTAAAGCACTGATTTCGGTATAGGTTAGATCGCCCACCCTGCCCGTACCGGTAGTCGTACGATCTACCGTCTTGTCGTGCATAAGTATTAATACGCCATCCTTAGTACTACGTACATCGATCTCAACGATAGATACCCCTAGACGGCTCGCTTCCTGAAGGGAAGCAATGGAGTTTTCAGGATATTTATTGTGTGCTCCCCGGTGTGCAGCTAAATGAAATTCCTGCTGCGCTAAACGATCTAACAAAACCTGTGACTGCCCATAAACTGTAGATATGAAACTCCAAATAATGGGGATTAATAAATAGCGAAAGAATCTGGTCATGATTTAGTTTTTTTGAAGTTCAAAAGAATCAAACAATTGGCCATTTAACTTATAGCTTGAAAAATACAACCTATTGTCGGTAATCCGGATCACCTGGTAAAGCTGGGTACGTGAGGCGGATACTTCCATCCAACGATCAGAGTCAGAATCGTACATTTTAGGGCCAGCTACAGAAAGAAGGTATACAGGACGTTCGCGTCCAACTGCACCGCGAGCATAAGTATGGTCATGTCCTTGCAGTACAAGATCAACGCCATATTTTTCAAAAATAGGTTTGAACCGCTCGCGGAGAATGGTGTTATCCCTATTCTTGGCAGTAGAATATACGGGGTGATGCATCAGTACGATATTCCATCTTTTTGGAGATGCTGCTAATACTTGCTCGATCCACCTTTCCTGCACTCCAGCAATAGCGGAATCTAACATAATCAACTGTGAATTTAGTGAGATAACCCTAAGATCTTGGTAATCGAGATAATATACTGCATCTTGAAGCTGTGAAGGTCCATTTTTGGGAAGCTCAAATTGTACCTTCCAATGTGGATCCAATACCAACTGTCTTAACGAATCCCGAGTATACTCATGATTACCAGGGGTGGGAACAGCCGGGATCATCTGATGGATAAATCCGGCCCCTTCGTACCATTCACCCCATTCGCTATCTGTATTGGATCGATTGATCAGGTCTCCTGCATGCATAATAAATCGCGCATTAGGCTCTTGTTGAAATGCTCTACGGATACTGCGTGACCAACGCGAACGCAGGTCATTCTGTGCATCACCAAGATAGATGAAGGAAAAGTCTCCCGAAATATCTGCTGTACGGAACTGATTCCATGCACTCCAATGTGCCCCATCTCCTACCCGATAGGCATATACTGTCCCTGGTTTTAGATTTTCAAAAGTAACCCGACCGTACTTATCTTTCTGCCCGGCACCACGATCAAGATCCAAGAAACTACCCTCAACCAAAAGGGCTTTTTCTTCGAGCTCAGGGCTACTCTGCTCTTCGACAAGCTGCCCAACAAATCTACTAGCCCCATCGGGCGCACGCCAGGTCACGGACTGGGTCGTCGCTGGACTGTCCGACCAGGTCAACATAATACGGTCTGGGAACTCCCGCACAGACATCTCTTGCCCGTAACCATAAGAAAGTGTAGCACATAACGCGATACTTAAAAACAACTTCGATATTATACTCATATTCATATATTTGACAAAAAACTACCAAGGTTTAGCTGTACCTTGTAACAACCAAGGTTTGGACCAAGCGCTATTCTCATTATCTGCTTGCGAATGGGCGGTTTTCTCGATCCGGGATAAGGCCTCTTCGGCATTTTTTTGATTGACGGTCATCTCATTCTGCATATAAGGTATGCGTAGAGGGAGCTCTGTACGTATGGCAGAGGGACCAGCTTTTAACTGAGGATACCCCGTTCGCCTGTAATCAAACCAGGCTTGTGCTGCGGTAGACCAATTGGAGATCCACTTTTGCTCTATAATCTGTGCTTGTGTATTTTCAAAAGCAACGCCTTGCTGTTGTATGTAACTGGAATAGGTCGCCGACTTACCCCAACTCTCTAGGGATAACTGTACCCCTTTGTCATAATATGCTTTTGTATTCTCAGGTGTTGTCCAACCTTTCCAGGCTGCTTCCGCCAGGATAAACGCAACTTCGGAAGCGGATAAAAGACGTGCTTTAAGAAGAGGTCCTTTGGCTTCGCGATAGATATCATTGAGATAAGATACATGCGGATTC
>JAITLW010000102.1 GCA_031277715.1 Sphingobacterium sp.
GGAAGTGCACAAAACCTCCGTATCAATGCTGGACTGAATGTCGGAAGCACCCGTTCTATTCAGACACTGGATATGTTGAATACCGAACAATATCTTGAGATCCGAAAAGAGGCCTTCAAAAACGACAATACAGCGATGACAGAGACCAATGCCCCAGACCTATTGACCTGGGATCAAACATCGTATCACAATTGGCAAAAAGAACTTTTTGGGAATAAGGCGGCTTTCAATAATATGCAGCTGTCATTTTCAGGCGGTAGCTCTAACCTGCAATACCTATTCAGCGGAAACTACAACAAACTAGGGGATGTATTACCCAGTAATAAAAACTACCAACGCGGTGGTAGCATGCTATCGATCAATAGCCAATCCGCTTCGGGTAAGTTTAAACTAGCGGCTTCAGCTAACTTTAATGCTGACAAGAATAATACCATCGCGTCTGACCTTGCGCAGTACTATAACATAGCTCCAAACTATCAGCTATACAACGAAGACGGTAGTTACTATTGGTTTGGTAACAGCATGGAGAATCCAATGGCCTACACCGAACGCGGTAGTGTGAGCCGGAGCAAATCACTTCTAGCAAATAGTACCCTATCCTATCAGCTACTCTCCGATCTGGAAGCCAAAATCAGCCTTGGCTATAACCATCAAACGATGAGTCAGCTACAGACACTTCCATTAGTGGGATTCAATCCGCTGAACAATACCGGGTCCAGTGCACGATATGGTGATAGCAAATTCAACTCCATTATCTTTGAACCACAATTGAACTACACCAAACAAATCGGAGACCATGAGATTCGCGTATTACTAGGTGGTACCTGGCAGCAAACAGTCAATGAAGGACAAAGTATAACCGGTACCAAATATTCTACAGATGCACAGCTGGAAAACATCAAAGCTGCAGGTGCACTGACCGTAAATGGATACAACTACGGTGACTATCGGTACCAGTCCGTATTTGGACGTATCAACTACGGCTATAAATCCAAGTACTTGTTCAATGTAAGTGGAAGAAGAGATGGTTCTTCCCGATTCGGTCCCAACTACCTATACGGTAATTTCTACTCCACAGGTGCTGCCTGGGTCTTTTCGGAAGAGGATTTCTTAAAGGACAATGGAATATTGAGTTTCGGAAAACTACGTGGTAGCTTAGGTCTTACGGGCAATGACCAAATCGGCAACTATCGTTACCTCGACACTTGGGGACCAGGCTTCGCTTATCAAGGGCTCGCTGGCTTATCCCCTACGCAAGCCTACAATCCCGACTATAGATGGGAAGAGAACACAAAACGAGAGCTGGGATTAGACCTGGGCTTCTTAAAAGACCGCATCTTTTTGACCACAAACTATTATAATAATAGATCTGGAAATCAACTTATCGACATCCAACTTGCGCCGCAAACTGGATTTGACAGCTATCTGGGCAATCAACCTGCTCTGGTACAGAACTCGGGTTGGGAGTTTGAGTTGAGCAGTACCAATATCCGTAAAGAAAACTTCTCTTGGAGCAGCAATCTGAACCTAACAATTCCAAAGAACAAACTCTTAAAATACCCAGATTTAGAAAACTCTACTGCTGCGAACAGGTACGTGATTGGGCAATCCATACGTATTGTCAAAGGTTACGAATTTACTGGAGTAGATCCACAGACCGGTCTGGCCCAGTTTAAAGATCAGAACGGCGATGGCGCCTTGACTGAAGCAGGAGATTTTATTGTCATGGGTGATCTATTACCTCGCTTTTACGGAGGTTTTAATAATACACTGACATACAAAGATATTTCCTTGAGCTTCCTCCTTCAATTTGTAAAACAGGAGGGGCCTAGTATAGGTTATGGTCCGATGGCTAACCATATCGGTTCTTTATCCAATATGGATGTCGCTGTATTAGACCGGTGGCAACAACCGGGAGATATCACCAATACTCCGAGAGCAACAGCTAATGCATCAAGCCCAGCTTATACCAGCTTTCGTAACCAATACCGTTATTCCACTGCAGTATGGGATGATGCCTCCTACCTGCGTCTTAAAAATATTGCTTTATCTTACGATATGTCCAAGTTGAGCCAACGGATCAATATCCAACAGATGAGTATACACTTTAATGCACAGAATCTATTTACCTGGACTTCATTCCGTGGTATGGATCCGGAGATGCAAGGCTTTGACCGCACATTTGTCTCTCAGGTAAATCCATTTGGTTCCGTAAAAACTATCACCACACCAAGTGTACGTACGTACACTTTCGGTGTCCAGGTATCATTTTAATTCTTAAAAATTCTGTATTATGAAACGTAAAAGAATCCTATTATATTCTGCTTGTTTAGCTTCCGTACTTCACCTCAGCTCCTGTGAGAGCTTTCTAGGTATTGACCCTCCAAAAGACCGTGTCGCGGCCGAAGATGCATTCTCAGACAACAAAACTGCTGAGGCTACCGTATTAGGCTTATATGTAGGTATGAACAACTATAACAACCAATTTGGAAGTGGTTTGCTGACAATATTATTGTCCAGTGTATCAGACGACTATTACTCTGCATTTACCTCCTACGACGAGTACAGGTTCAACAATATCACACCGAGCTCGAGTTACTTGGATCGTCTCTGGAGCCAACCGTATGGTTATATCAACCATGCCAATAAAATCATCGAAGGTCTAGAAGTGTCGAGCCTTAATGAAGCTGTTAAAAAACAACTTAGTGCCGAAGCTCGCTTCATCCGTGCCTTTAGTTATTTCTATCTTACCAACCTGTTTAACAAAGTTCCTTTAGTGACTACATCGGACATTAATACATCCAATACCTTGGGCCCCTCTACCCAAGAAGAAGTGTATCAATTTGTCATTGAAGATTTAAAAAAAGCAGAATCCGATATTTCAGATGAATACCAAGGTACACCACAGGGAGCAAACACAGAGCGTATCCGTCCCAACAAAAAAGCTGTATCCGCTCTCCTCTCCCGTGTATATCTATACAAGAAAGACTGGAAAGAAGCAGAAAGCACAGCAACAACAGTAATCAATGACACCCGTTATAAGATACCCAGCGATCTGAACACCGTATTCCTAAAGACCAGCCAAGAGGCCATCTGGCAACTACAAACAGTCAATACAACTACTGCGGGCGTAAATACCTGGGAAGGATTTACCATTGTACCCGCCACAGCGACCGCGCGAGGCTATTATAATGTATATCAGCCTACATTAGACTCCTATGAGGCAAATGACAAGCGAAAAGACAACTGGTTGAAACCTTATACCATCGCATCGGGCACATTTTACATGCCCTATAAGTACAAAGTGCGTACAGGAAGTCCGGTAACAGAATACAACACGGTATTACGATTGGCAGAGCAATACCTGATCCGGGCAGAGGCACGCTTAAATCAGGGTAATATAGAGGGGGCTATTTCGGATATCAATGTGATACGGGGGCGTGCAGGCATCATACTATTATCCCAAACCCTTAGCCCTGAAGAGACGGCATTGGCTTTAGAGAAAGAAAGACACCTAGAACTTTTGGGAGAATGGGGACACCGTTGGTTTGACCTTGCAAGGACAAATCGGGCAGTTGCAGTACTCTCGGCTACCAAAGGCAACTTTACACAAGCCGACACCAAGATTCCAATCGCCGAGTCTATCCTATTAACAAATAAAAAACTGGAACAAAATGACTAGAAAAAGCATTTTGACAGCTATGGCTACCCTTCTTATAGGGAGCCATAGTTTAATAGCACAGCAGACACCTGTCGATATCCAACCTCAGAAACCAACTGCGAATGATAACGTACAGATACGTTTTTGGCCGCAGCGAACTGCATTACCTGATACCGTCAGTGCTTACTATTTAAATTTCAGCTCTTCCAATTACTATGAGATGCCCCAGCGTCTTAAAATGGAGAAAAATCATGATCATTGGCAGGTTTCCTTCAAGTTACCTTTCTATGCCAACTTTAGTTCCTTTACAATCTCGGATTTCAAAAACGAATGGATCCAACAACCGACAGACAGTACCCATTACGAACTGTTCGTCTACCAAGACGGCAGGTTAAAAGAAGGCAACTATCTGGGTAAGGGCTATAGCATAGGTGTCCAAAACAGGAAATCACCTTATATGGAGCGGCAACAACAAGCATACTTTAAGAAGGAACTGGAATTATTTCCAGAAAACTATGAAGCCCGGCTTAGGATACTCGCTTATGAGATGAAAAAAGGAGACGAAATACAGCAGCAACGAGCACGCCAACAAGCGTTAGAGGTAATCGACAAAAAGTTCAGAAGCAACCCTACCGATGGCGGCAACCTCAATAAAGTCACCATGGGCTACCTTATCATCGGAGAAAACCAACGATTAGATTCTATCCGACAAGTCGTAATAAACGAATTTCCAAATAGCGAATTAGGCATAACCAATCAACTCAATAAACTATTCAAGAGCACAGATAGTGTGCATGTAGTCCAGGGAATAAATAATCTATTCAAGAACAAGGATAAAACAAATGAAAAAGCATTCCAATCGGCTTACGCTTACCTGTTCGAGTACTATGTACAAAAGAAAGATGCCTCCCAGGCTGCACATTACCTTTCGTTGATAAAAGAAAAGGAGACCAATCCCTATACCTGGCGCTCGTATAGCGAATATGCAAGTCTACTATTAGAGCATCAGCTGTTATTGGACTCGGCCTATGTCCTGAACGAACTCGTTCTGGACCATATCCAAGAGTTCCCCGTTACACTGGTCCGTTATTTTCCTGAGACAGGATATTTGGTCGCACACGATGACCAGAAGACAGAGAAAACAGCAAAAGCCAAAGCTACAATATTAGCCACACAGGGATTGATACAGTATTACCGTGGCAGAAAGGACGCCGCGTGGCAGATTTTAGCCCAGGCGTATCCAAAGGTAGACGACGTCCCATTACTTAAAAAGATTGCAGATCTCTATAAACAAGAATCCAACTATAAGGAGCAGACTGCTGTATTAAGGGAGGCCTTCAAGCAGGCTCCTTATAATCAGGATATTTTAAAACAGCTAGCTGAAAGCTTAGTAAACCAGGGGTTTGACAACAATCAAATCATGGTTTATCAAGAGCAGCTACTACAAGAATGGAAAACCGATTACTTCAGCGAACTGGATAAAAAAGTGATTGACAATAAAGCTTTCCCTCAAGAATTGTCTATTGTCGATTTGCAAGGTCGCGCGTTGACGGCAGCAGATCTACTGGGTAAAGTGGTCGTAATCGACCTTTGGGCCACCTGGTGCAAACCCTGCCTTGCTTCATTTCCTTATGTACAGCAGGTCTATGAAAAGTATAAAAACGACAGCAGTGTCCTATTTGTAATCCTCAACACAGGCAGTGGCAATAGTTTGGAAGATACCCAGAAATGGACATCCCAAAATCAACAATACAACTTCCCGGTCTACTACAATAAGGACAAAAAACTTAACGCTAAACTGGAAGTGACCTCCATTCCTACCTCTTTTATCCTAAGTCCTACAGGGCAGATTGTTTTCAAAAAAGTAGGTTCTGAAGGGGAAAAAATCCGAGTCGAATTAGACGCTATGATTGACTACGTCAAAGCACAACATAAAAAACAAGAACAATAAAAAACAGCGTCCAAGAAATCGGGCGCTGTTTTATCAAAAGTTATGTGATTTACAATTATATAATCTGAACAATTAAAAATGCTGTCCAAAACAAGTTACTAGCAAAAATGCCGTATAAAGGTTAATATCCTTTTCTTTGAAGATTACACGGAGCGTAGAGAGTGCTTTTGACTTTGCAAAGTACACCGTACTAGTAGTCGTTCCTAGTGCATCACAGATCTCTTTTGTTTCCATTCCTTCTAAATAAGACATACGAAAAACATCGGCCTGCTGTTTGGGCAATTTCTCCAGCTCTTCAACAATCTGCATAATCAATTCCACATAAATCATCTGTCCCAACATATCGCCGTCTTTTCCTTCGATATCTGTCCATTCAGACTGTGATAAAGACACTTTTTTACGGTATGCTGATCCCATATGATTATAACAGGAGTTTCTGGTCACTAAAAACAAAAAGGATTTAATAGCATTATAACTAGTCATTGTTTCCCGTCTCTCCCAGAGCTTACAAAATGATTCTGAAACAATCTCTTCAGAGACTTCTTTATTCTTTGTAATCCTGTAGGCAAAAAAATGTAGCGGATCCCCCAGTTCTGTAATAAAATACTGTAAGCCAAGTTCATGCCCAAGACATAAAATTTCGACATATTTTAGGTCATCTTTCACATTCCAGAGGTTTAAATAATTTTGTTAGCATAACTAAGTTAAGCAAATTAAATCAAACGCCGCATCAAATAAATTTAAAAAATGAAACTACAGCGGCTAATAAATAGTTCGCCACTAAATTAAATAAAACCCGCTGTAAATGACTAAACCAATCAATTACATAACCATTATATAACATGCCCCTAACATGAGGAGCATGTTATGTCTTTCACTAAAACAACCTTATCTCAACCCTCCCTTTTCCCAGACCAGTCTCTCTCCCCAAAAAGGCAGAATTGTATTTTCACACTCCACATTAGGAAGATGTTTTAATGTTTGGGTGATCGAAGCCTGCCCCTTAGGATATGGCTTGTGTCTCATCTCGATCAAATGAGACAGCACAGCATAATTGGTTTGTACCTGCCCTTCACCCTGTCCCAAAATTTCATTTTCTCTCGCTGCTCCCCATCGCAATACGACTACATCCACCGGCCCTTGTACTTTCTTAAACCGTTTTGGATCGAATCCGGAATCCCCACAGTGGAGCAAAGAAAAATTCCCTGTATCATCCCCACAATCAATACGAAGCACCGCTACAAAATCCGGCAAATCTGGACTGCGCAGATGATCTGATATATCAGTTTGCAATGTAAAATTACCAATCTTGTAACTTGTCGCAGTGGTCGAAAAGTATGGCGCATTATCTACGTCAAAATTGGTTATTACAGGTTTCCCTAATTGTTTCATCGCCGCTATCAACTTCACATTAGCATGATCACCATGATTATGCGTGATGTACAGGAAGTCCAAATAAGGAGCCAGTTCTTCTGCTAAGCGATGATCTACATCTATTCCAAAACAACCTGAAGGCGTCTTTACCACAAATCCCATATTATATAGCATCCATACCGATGCTGTTCCCTTTTTGACCTTTGTCGTTCTCACCTCTTGCAACACCTTTTCAAATGCCATTCTATAGGCATAAAGAATAGGTTCTCTATGTTCCAATTCTTCAGCTTCTTCCTCAGATTTCTTCAGGTATTCTTTAAATGGACCGTCAGAATAAGGATCTGAGTACGTTTCGATTGTTTTTAATAGCGACAACCGATCCTCATTTAATATGAGCGGACTCGTTTTATTTAACTTTTTTATTGTCTCTACTCCTACATTAACATAATTCTTTTGATCTTTTTCAAAAGAACTCTTTTGGGCAAAAGAACAATGAATAAATGTCAACATCACAATAGATAATAGTATCTTTTTCATATCATTAAATCTAAATAGATAAACACAATGCTTGACGAAAAAATCACCAAGCATCGTTCAATCAATCTCTTCCAATTACAGTTAAGGAATCAATGTTTCCAGATAATTTGCAGTTACTAATGTATCTAAATCATTCGCGTTAATTAGATAGCGTGTTTTACTACGTACTTTTCCTCCTTTTTGCGGATTTACAAGCTGCAAGCTCTTTACTACTTTCTCTTCAGCTGTGAACTCTCCATTAGTCTGCTGGTAACTCACTAAATTATCAATTACCCCTATCTTGTTATCAAACTCTACAGTTTTATTTCCTGCAGTGAACTTGACAGTTGACGGCATCAGGGTTTTAATATACTTTTCACCATAGACAAATCCGCCCTTATTTGTCAAAAGTGATTTATTGCCAAAGGTATCAACATTCCACGCCTCTATTAACACATTACCTTCTATGCTAGGCATATCAATCGTGGTAAAATAGCTTTGATAGACAGCATTGTAATTAGCAGGTATGTAATCCACTTTCAGCGAATCTTTGGCGCCACTTCCAGTATTCCAACGCAACATACAATAAGCTCTATTAACATCCTCCGCAGGATAAATACCAATACCCAGTCTTTTATGTCCAGATTTAATATTTAAGTCTGTAATTTTACCTGCATATACGATAGGGCCTTCTTTGATATATTGGTTTAATAAATCATCCGCATTATCACACCCAGCGATTGATAAAGTAAAAACTATTGCAATTAAATATAGTATATGTTTCATCCGTTTAAATTTATTTTTTGCCATCACATCTATTTCATTCTCTTGTGTGATTGAATCAATCATGATAGCTTCATATGTATATAATTTGATTTTCAACGACCATATGGAATAGTCAGATTAAAAATAGTTTGATTAATACTTTTTAAGGACTTCACCAAATAGCTTAAATTCATTAATAGTATAAAACGTTTCTGTTGCTGTATACGCTTCCATCATCTGCAATCTCATGTATCTAAAGGAGGATGCGGGTTTGGCCTCAGGATTAATATTATCATCTACGATAGAGAACTCTTGCTTATTATAGAAGTAGTCCCTTTCTTCATCCGTAATAGCAGAAGGAAACACAGGCATCTTACCAACATACTCCCCTACTAATGTCCAACCATCTGGAAACCTAGACCAACGGGATGTATTAGCATCGTTGGTACCCCATATTTTAAACCGCTTTACACTCGATCGGGTATAGAGATAAGAAGCATTAGGACGAGGATATACCTGTACCCTACTGAGACGCAGGTCCTGATTCAAGTCAAATGTAGCATACAAGTCCTGCACATAAGATTTAGCTGTGCTTCCGGCCTGTTGAACAAAAAACTTATAAGCCAAATATTCATTTGCGGCGGTGATTCCATTAAACATAGTTTGTGGCTGAAAAGTTGCCGAGTGAGCTGTTCCATCATTCTGTATTCCGGTTACCGGATCGACCCCTTTTAAGGCATAATCAAGACCTGCCGTTCCGTAAGTAGGATTAAAATTGCTCACAGCCTTCACCAGTTTATAGTCAATAATTTCTTCCTTATAGGGCGTAATCAATTGAACAAGCGTATCCGTTCGGTTTCCCCATTTATCGGTCAGTACAAATCCGAATTTCTGTTCAAAATCACCATATTGCCTTAAATACACCGCAGTATTTTTTGAACTGGAGCTATACACCCTTTTAGAAGGATCCTCCATCAATTTGACTACTCCTTTCTGTATTTCCTCCTCGGTCAATACATGGATGGCAAAGGCCTGTGCATCATCATTTTCCCAAGTCAGTTTTACCCCCCCGAATGCAGGTATAGCAAGTAAACTTTGCCGTGCTATTTCTACAGGCGATAATAGGGGTTTCTCCTTGACCACTACCACATCAGACCTATTACCACTTTCATCCATACTCACGAGCTCTATAGCCACCTCATCGGTCCCCGTAAGCCCCTCAACTAATATCACATTGCTGTAACGCGAAGCCTTAAACTCTACTGTATTGCCCAGTTTACTTCTATAGGTTGCTATAACCTGAACACTATTTGGATTTCCCTTAGGTAGCGTAAAGTAAATTTCCAATCCTCCGGATTTGGGTTCCACTTTATCAACGGTCAGTTTACCTGGCTTTTCGGAACTTATACTTAACTTTTCTAGTCCCATATAAGAGTCCATACAAGATAGTAGCATCAAGCTACTTGTCAGCATAATAAATGCGTATGTAATATACCTTTGCATGATTATATTTTTTCTTCTATCAAATGAATTACCACCCTGGATTTTGCATTAAGTTCCTATTCTGAAGTAATGTATTCGTCGCTATCGGCATTAAATAATCCTTCATTGAAAATCTCGGTTGCAACAATACTTTTATGGCATAAAAATCTTTCTTCGTTTCTCCCTCTTTAGTCCATCCTAAGACTGGACGATTATAGAGTTCTTCAGCAGTCATCCACCGGCGCACATCATAATAGTATTGTCCTTCAAAAGCCAGTTCGTTATTACGTTCTTGTTGTATAATTTTTCTAAGACCTGTTTGATCGTTCGGTTTGGATTTAAACTGCCCGGATGCATATTTAGACCAACTAGCTACTACACCTTCCATACCCGACCTAGCTCTTATCACATCTAGGTAGTAGTAAGCATTATTTCCTTTTGAATCGCTCATACCCGGACCTTCAACTTCATTCAAACATTCGGCTAGTAATAAATATAGATCTGCCAAACGGATGATAGGGAACGAATAAGGCTCATAGATCAACTCTACCCTAGTATCTCTATACGTTGTTTTTAGATGTGTCAACTTTTTTGCTAGGTAACCCGTCTGGGAATAGAAGCCATAGGTCTCACCATATTTAAAACCGCTTCCCATATGCCGAAGAAAACTCGGATACGAAGGGTCTGCCAGAGTTTTACCCCGCCCTTCCCAGATACCACCATCAAAACCTATAGACGCATAAAACCGTAAAGAGCGATTGAAGTGCAACAAGGCTGTCTCCTGTCCAGATTTAATAAAATACTTGGTATGTGCTGCGTCAGGAACCTTTGTAGTGTACCTATTCTCATACCACCCCTTTGTATCCCATTCCTCATCCTCTTCAATCGGTACCCCATGAGAAGAGTAGAATTGTTCGACCATGTTTAAAGTTGGTGCATAGCGCTGTCCGATATCCGGGGCTCCCGAACCGGCAATATTCTCCCATTCAGAATTACTTAGCATACTCGCGAATTTCTGTAGTAACCTTGTGTTCTCATTTGTTCCCCAGATAATCTCCGGGTTCCAAGGTAGCGTAACCGCTTGGCGCAAACTAAGCATAGCTTTAGTTTGTTCACTGATATTCGTAGAGTTCACATCTGGAATAGCACCTGCACCTGCATCTGTAGATACCAGTATCACATTACCATCTTCCTCAGCCGATCGCACAGCATCATCACACGCTTGTAATGCCCGTTCCCAGCGTTGACGGTTATTACCTACGGGAAATAACTCGACTCCTCTATTATCCTTGAATCCAGCATAATAATTATTATTACTAAATAGCGGACTAGCCAAAAGAACCAATGTCTTTGCCTTAATCGATCTTGCAATCGTCTTATTAAAACGACCAGACTCTGTAGACAAATCTTGTTCACTGGTCATAGGCAGGCCCTCTATAGCCTCATCTAGCATTGCGACTATATAATCAGCCACTTTATCCACAGGCTCACGATACAGAGCCAATTCATCCCCTTTTGAAGAGATAGGAAATGCCTTATCTACAATAGGGATAGGTCCATAGAGTTGGAATAAGTAAAAATTAAGGTACGCCTTAATTGTTTTCACTTCCGCAATCCACTTGGCCCTTTCCACTTCATCCATATCTCGAGGTCCGCCATCTTCAATATTAATATGTTCCAGAAAAACATTACAATGTCTTATGCCTTGCCATATATTCTTACTCGCGCCGTTTCTGCCATCCCAAAAATTCATATAAGGACTTACTGCATTATTTCCATTATATAACATTAACATGGTGTTAGGCATATGTGCGGCATTTCCTCCTGGCATATTCTTTTGATCATATATGATATCGCCACCTCCGGTCAGCCCCAAAGTATTATCTGGATTCGTAACATTAGGGAGACTTGCATAACAGGTAAACAAGTATTTCTCCGCATTATACTTATCCTTAAAAGCATCTTCCAACACCGGCTTATCATCCGGTAAGATATCTAGGTATTTATTGCAAGCGACAAATATCATCAAGATCATCCCTATCGCTATATAAAATATTTTTTTCATCAGCTTAAACTGTTTCTTATCTAACTAGCTATTAAAAGTTAACCTGGACCCCCAGATTGAATACCTTTTGAAGAGGATAGGCCAAACCATTACCGCGCATTTCTGGATCCCATAATTTAAAATCAGAAAGTGTAAACAAGTTTGTCCCACTTGCATATATACGCGGACTCACACCTTTGAACTCTTTAATCTTATATCCCATTTCTACCGATTTTAATCGAATAAAACTTGCCGACCGCATCCAATAATTGCTACGGACGAAGTTGTTACTATTACCAATAGCGGCACTCCCTACATCTGGTGACAACCTCGGCCAGCTTGCATATTCATCGCGGTTTGTTTCTGTCCAGAGATCTTCCTTTATAAAATTCAACATGGCCCGGTTCCCCCTTCGGCCTCCTGAAGTAACATTTACAAAAGGCGCCATTGCATTAGCATCTAGAAAGAATGAATAACGGGACGACCCTTGGAAGAATGCTGATATATCAAAGTTTTTAAAACCAAATGAGCCACCTATTCCATATTGTATTTCAGGGGAAGCAGGGTAACCAATAGGAACTATATCGTATTCATTGATTATACCATCGCCATTGATATCCCTATATTTAATATCCCCAGCTTGATACTGAGTCCCTGAACCAGCGACCATTTGAACTGGAGAATTCAGCACTTCATTTTCATCAATAAATAAGCGTTCAGCGACATAACCTTGCGATTGTCCTACTTTACGGCCAATAACGGATTTCCATGGAGCAAAACCAGTATAATCCAATTCATCATACTCTGTAATCTTGGACGATCCATAGGTGAAATTTCCTCGCAGAATATACCACATACCATTATACAATGACTTATTATAATTTAAAGTTAGATCTAGTCCCTTTCCTACGGCTGCTCCATAATTGGTTTTAATCTCAGACCCTAAACCGACAATAGAGGGGATATCCTTACGTACCTGAACGATATTGGTTCTGTTTTCGTGATACACCTCGGCTATCAGTGAGAGCTCATCATTCAAAAACCCTAGCTCCATCGCCAAATTGGTTTTATAAGAGACCTCCCATGTGATCAATGGGTTGGCATAACGCAAGATATTTATAGTAGGGCGCGTAAAGGTAGAATTTGGATTATTACCGAAATAACCTGCATTAGGTCCATTAAGATTAATATTCGATGTAAAAAAGAAGCGGTCTGTATCTTCAACAATGACATCATTACCGACCAAACCATAGGTCCCACGCAACTTAAGTTTAGAAAATACCGGCTTCAATTTTTCAAAGAAAGGTTCATCCGAAACCTGCCAGCCTAAACCTATAGATGGAAAGAATCCCCAGCGATATTTAGGATCAAAACGTTCTGATCCATTTAATCCAAAATTCAGCTCTGCAAAATACTTATTGGAATAGCCATAGGTAAAACGTCCTGCTAAAGCTACATTTCTCGAAGGCAATGAGGAGTCCAAATTTTTAGGGCTTCCATCCATTCTATCTTTGATAGATCCCACTAATAGGCCTCCCAAATCATGCGTCCCGAATTTACGATTGTAGAGCAAGGCTCCCTCGGCATAACCAGTAGCTTCGACAAATTTATTACCAGCAGTATAATCGATATTATCAGAACCACCTTCAATATTTAAATTAGCCAATTGATAAGGATAAGCATTGGTAGGGTCATAAGTACCTCTAATGTATTGATAATAGAAAGGCTTATAACTACGTTGTATATTGAAGCCGGAATACCGAGTAATACTACCAATAAAGCGGGCCTTCAGTCCTTTGGTAAGCGACGTTAGGTCTTGATGTAATTCCAACTGTGTCAATAATGTATTATTACGTACATCCTCATAACCCCGCATCACATCTGCATAAGGATTAATATAATCTGGCCCTCCATTACCATAATCGTCTCCCGAATAGTTACCGAATAGAATCCGTTTTAGATATTGAGTGTTATAATCTGGTTCATAGTACGCTGGAAACAATACTGGATTCGCCATTAAGGATTTACCATATGTATTCGCACCACCACTCCCAAATTCACCTATAGGTCCTGTATAATCATCAAAATTAGCACTCACCCGTACCTTAGCCTCCAAAGACTTATTTAAGTTAAGATTCACATTAGAACGTACAGAGTACTTTTTCAGATTAATATTCGAATTGAACGGATTCTTATTATCCACTTTTAAAATACCATTATCCTGTGAAAAAGATCCTGCCAAATAATAAGTCGCAGCATTGCCCCCTCCCGTCAAGTTAATATTTGTCCGGTGATTCAGCGAATGATCGCGGGTCAGCATATCTTTCCAATCCACCGCTGGATATACATTTGGGTTTCTATTCGGGTCTTTAGTAAAATCGATCTTACTCTGCGAATAGGTCAGTTCACCATGGCGGGTCATACTCGCGATATTCGCATATTCCATAAAACTTACCGGGTCAGCTATATCTACCTTTGTCGTAGGTGTCGACATCGATGTTTCATGTCTGAAAGAAACTTTAACCCGTCCTTTTTCCCCCTCTTTGGTCGTCACTAAAACCACACCATTGGCACCACGAGCTCCATATAATGCCGTTGCGGAAGCATCCTTCAGAATAGAAAAACTGGCTATATCATCAGGGTTCAAACGAGAAAGGTCTTTTGCCGTCATCTCTACGTTATCAATCAAAATAAGCGGAGAGGTCAAACCACTACCGAACGACGTCACACTACGTACGAAAAACTGCGCATCCTCCTCCCCTGGAGCTCCTGTAGATTGATACGCTACCAGTCCTGC
This sequence comes from Sphingobacterium sp., assembly GCA_031277715.1. GTDB lineage: Bacteria > Bacteroidota > Bacteroidia > Sphingobacteriales > Sphingobacteriaceae > Sphingobacterium. Next base: position 14,591 of record JAITLW010000102.1, read on the forward strand.
CATACGTCCAGCCAAAGCCGTTGTCAAGTTGCTGGAAGGTGACCTTAAATCCTTCACATTAACTGTAGTTATGGAAGAGACCACACTCTCTTTACTCTGCCGACCAAAGGCCACCACAACCGTCTCCTCCAGTTCTTTATTATCCTTTGCCAGTCTAATATTGATCAGCTTGGACGATCCAACCTTCACCCGTTGTTGGATATACCCTACCATCGAAAAAATCAATGAATCTCCTTCATTGACCATCAATTCATATACACCATCGGCAGCAGTATTGGTGCCATTTGTCGTCCCCTTGACCAATACACTCACTCCCGATATCGGAGATTCATCTATTCCATCCGTCACTTTACCCGCGATCTTGTGCTGTTGCAAGATCGGCAACTCTCTAATCATAGGTTGCGTTGGGCTACTTATTGTTTTACCTACAGTTGCCTTTAATGCCTGAGGCTTAACTACTATTGTATTACTTTCCAATTGCCAAGCTGCCGAATGTCCCTGCAGCAGCTTTTCCATAGCTTTTTCTATTTGTAGACCTTGGATATTTGCCGTGACCTTAGCCTGCGCTAGATCTTTACTCTTAATGAAAAACTCATAACCAGTCTGCTGCTGGATGCTTTTCATGGCCTGTACCAGAGACATACCGTTTGCTTTCAAGGTGATATTCTGCGCAATTCCATCAGCCCACACTGCTGTAATATTTAGCAAAACAAGTACAACTATCAATTTCATAACTAAGAGCACAGGGTTAACAGAAGGCCTATGTAGCCCTTCAGGTTTTGTTTTAAAAATCATACATTTGTACGGTTTAGATCATATTGTAATTTGTTAAAATGAGAAATCTTCTCTTTGCCTAGAGATAATAATTACGATAGACAGTCGAAACAATTTCGGGCAGTGTTAGCGCACTGTCCGTTCTTTTTTCCACTATCTTCTTTCTTTACTTTCTTTTATTCCATAGTAGTTTTTTGTTGGTTTTTAATTGAAGATTAATAATTTATTTCTTTCTCCCCCACGTTCCAGTCTAAATTTAATTCCGCTACTTTCCAGAATATTAAGAACCTCTTTCAGACTTTTACTGCGATTGATACTTGCATATAGATGTATAGGTTTTACGGCATTGTCGATATTAAAATCAAAATCGTACCAACGACTCAATATTTTAATCGCTTCACGCAACTCTATTTCCTCAAAAACAAACTGATTATCCTTCCAAGCGATGTAAGGTCCTACATCCACTCTCCTTTTACTAATTCCCTGCTTGTTACTTACACCTTGTTCTCCTGGCAACAACGGCAAGATTTTATCTGCTACATGCAGCGATACAGCCCCTTCTACTAGCGTTGTGTGCGTATCACCATGGTCATCAGCATACGCCTTCAGGTTAAACTGTGTCCCCAATACTTCAACCTGCTGAAGAGAAGTTTTCACTATAAAAGGAGTTTTCTTTCCCTTTTTAGCAACAGTAGACACATCAAAATAAGCTTCTCCCTCCAGCTCTACCAGTCTATTATCACCATTAAAGCGAGAAGGGTATGTCAACTTCGAATCTGCATTCAGCCAGACTTTCGTGCCGTCCGACAGTGTGATCTGATACTGTCCTCCTTTTGGCGTCGAGATGGTCGCATACACTATCGCTGCGTTATCCATTGTCTGAATTAGCGTACCATCCTCATACTGTAGTTGATCGTTCAGTACAACACCATGCTGGTCCTGGCTCAACTCAATAACACGCCCATCCGCCAGTGTAATAGACGCCCTATTACTGCCGGGAGCCAAATCCTCAATCAGCACAATATCCGACTTATCCTGCTTTAGGTTATAGTAATACAGAGCACCTAAAGACATTACAAGCACTGCAGCCACATAAGGAATAGCCTTTCGAAACAGCGTTATTTTAGACCGTTTATGGATTTTGGAAAATGTCTTCTCTAACAAGCGATTCCGCCTTCCCGCCTTCTCCTCCTCCATAGATAGATTCAGGTAAATCGCTGTATCTTCCAATAGCGTATGGTCATCCTCTATAATCAACAGCAAACTGCGAATAGAAGGATTTTCTTCGGCTAATTCGTTGAATTTAATCAACTCTTCGGCCGTAATGGTTCCCTCTATCTTCCTCTTGATCAATCTCGCGATTTCTGAAGTATCGTACATATTTATTTCACCTTAATACCACCAATACAAATCAAAAGGAATAACCTTAGTAAAAAAGTAAAAAAAAACAGCGCCCGATCTCTTGGGCGCTGTTCTGATGCTACACTAATCTCGCAGCGTCTTAGAAAGCCAATTTGTACAACGACCAAACCACTCTTCAAAACTCGGATCTGTTAGAAAACCATGCTCACCATAGGCATACAAATGCATTTCGGTAGAAACTTTTTGTTTTAGCAAAGCTTGATAAAAGACAATCGAATTATTGACAGGAACCACACTATCTCCAGTAGCATGTACCAGAAAAGTCGGGGGAGTATCCTTATCTACATGCAATTCATTAGAATAGAATTCAATTTTATTAGACGCTGGTGTTGAGCCTAAAAGATTGTTTCTAGACCCTAAATGTGTCATATCTGCACGCATACTAATAATAGGGTTAACTAAAATCGCAAAATCAGGTCTTAGTGATGTTTTTTCGGTATTAGGAACATAAGAATGGTCGAAATGAACTGCGGCTGTAGATGCGGCATGCCCTCCTGCCGAAAATCCCATGACCCCAATTTTGGCGACATTCACTCCCCAGTCAGTGGCATTATCTCTAACCAGCTTTATTGCCATTTGGACATCCTGTAGAGGACCCAGAGAGTGATCCTGCAGAATTTTTCCATCGGGCAACCGATATCGCAAAACGAATGCTGTAATCCCCAGTTTATTAAAGGCTTTTGCAATCTCTGCTCCTTCTCTTTTTGTAAGTAGCAAATGATAACCTCCCCCTGGACAAATAATCACCCCGATTCCATTCTGTCTATTTTTGTCCGGTAAAAAAACAGTTAGACTGGGTTCGGATACAAACTTGGTAATGGTGTCAACGCTTGTATTACTAAAGTCCTGTTCTCGATTTTTACTGGGTAACGAATTGGGAATATCTCCGGCATAAAGCGGCACTCTCTCCTGCGATTGAGCATTAAAAAATATCGTCGTAAAAAACACAAAAAAGAATACCCGCATAATTTTAATAATTAACAAGAGCGTAAATCGCTAAAAACTTTACAACATGCTTAATATTAATTAATCGTAACTACCGTAGCAACAGCACGTTGCCTGGCTCCATTGGGATTTGGATTGACCGGAGTGTCCACTTCCCCTCCTTTGATCAATGGCTTGCCATTGATCAACATGCAGCTTGAACCTCCTCCATCCAGATGTATCGCATCATAACAACCAAGCTTGACCAGCTCTCGCCCCACCTCTTCCCAAGTATAACCGCCCAGCCCATCAAAACCATTCCCTTGATTGATATAGACGATCATTTTGTTATCACTCGTCAAACCTATAGCAGAACGCGGTCGATTGGCTGATCCATCGCCAGTAATAAGCTCCTGTTTCATTTTCTCAAAAGGCACAACTTTGCCATCCTTGGCTGCTATAGGACCAGCCCCACAAGCAGTATATGCTCTCCAATTACGCCCATTTGCGGGAAAGGAAAAGGAAGGTTTAGGCTGTGGAGACTCCCCTTCTATATTTGCCGCTGGAGCTGGATACGCATAGGTAGGCGCATTGATACCGTCTGTATACACCCAGTTGATTTCCATCGGACCGTTTCTCTCCATCCCGATAGCAGACCGCGTCATATAGTAGGTTTTCCCCAGCCTATCTGTCGAACTGGTATTGTGCCGTACTGTGGTTCCCTCTTTGATCAAAAGACTTACGCCATACATCCCCTGTGTGTCAGAATAGGTAAAATATCCTGAATTGATAAGAACACTAGGTTTTTGGCCTGCGGGCAACTGATCATAGAATGCGGATGGCACTTTCACCCCCGTAGCTTCACCGATAACATTGAACTTATAATCCTTGGCAAGATCCACCAATGCAAAATAAGCTATCCCTGTCTTTTCCTGCATCGTGATATTCTTAAATAACTTGATGTGTGCTGGGAGCTCCCCAAATGATGTATCTTCCATCCAGCCGCTATAATCTGTGGCTTTAGCCTCACCAGTGATGGTATATACCTGCTGATGGGTATTATTATTGATGTTTAATGAGTACGGAACCAGTAAATCAAAGCTGGATTGTAAGGTCCTGAGCCGGACTTTTCCTGCCAGCTCAAAATCCAGATTCATTTTTTTGAGCTGTACTGGATGAGCAAAACTGATGGTAATTTTTTTATTGGCATCGTCGATTTTGACGGAAGCATCTGGATAGTCCTTAACCTTTACGTTGATAAAAGGCTTCTCTACCGGAGTCTCTTTATTTTCGGTCGTAGGGGGGGGCACTTCCTCACCCGTTTTTGACTTACTGCATGAAGCGGCAAATAAAACCGCAGATAATAAAAACAGCTTAATCACAACATTCATTTTCATACAATTTAACAGTCATTAATTTTAGTTTTTAAAAACGTATTCTCCGGGTTGCAATTCTATAATATTATAGCCATGCTCTGCTGGAAGCAAGCGTACTTTTGCCTTTTGTTGCAAAACCAGGGAACCATCCTCTTTTGGGATTTTTAACAAGGCAGTCGTATTGGGCGGTACCGTGACATCGAGCACAAGTGTCCCTTCTCTACGCTCCCAATGGCTCTTGATAAGCCCCATAGGCGATATAAAATCAGTCTTTGCCCATTTTATATCGGTATCTGTTGCTTTAGGAATCTGTATATAAAAGGTTTTATATCCGGGGGATGACGGTTTTATACCCGATAGGCCGTCGATATACCAAGCGCCGGGATAGAGAAAAGAACTGTGCAATAAAGAATGCCCCCGAAGATCCTTTTCCCACATCTCCCAAATAGTAGTAGCATCATTGTCACGCATATAGCCCCAGCTTGGATAAGAAGTCTGTTTCAGCATACTGTATACAAGATCATTCCGATGTATCGAACGTAAGTATTTAAACAATATAGCTCCTCCAGTAATACCGGCATGAATATGCCCCTTCCGTTTTACCAAGATTTCATGTTCCAATTGCTGCTGTACATTTTTGACATCTTCTGCCGGAACGACTTCCGCCAGGAGGGCCAAGGACTGATTCGACATAGAACCGTCAGCATAAACATAATTCTTGTAAAAATGAGAATTGATCGCTGCAGAGGTTCTTTCCGCTTGAGCCCGCCATATTTTGGCCTGTTCTTCATTTCCGATTTCCTGAGCGATCCGGGCCGCTGTACGAAGGTTATAAACCCGGTACATATTGTTGAAACAGATATTCTCCGGTTTTTTATTATTCATTCCTTCAGCTGTCGCATTGGGCCACAACCAATCGCCCAAAAAATCCCAGTCTCCGCCATAGGGCTGTAAGAGATCATCCTTCACATGTGCCTCCAGAAAATTCAGCCAACCTTTGATAAGATCAAAATTATCCTCCAATATTTTATGGTCACCATACTGTTGATAATAGCTCCAAGGGAGAGTAACTACAATCCCACCCCAGGCCGGGCCTCCTCCTCCCCAATAGGTGGGTGCTGTATGTGGCAGAATACCTGTATTGAAGATCCGGCCACTGCTCGTTTTCTTTCTTGCCCAGTTAGAATCATTCATATTCCCAACCATCGGCTCGGTGCCCTGTACGTCCTGCCAATCCTCCATCCATTTGGCATAAAAAGGTGCCATCTGATAATTCAACATTCCAGTTTCACTAGTAGCATGTGCATCTCCTCCATATCCCATGCGTTCGCGTTGTGGACAATCGACAATCATACCTCCTAAGGATAAGTTGTCAAAAGTCCAAAGGGTACGGTCGTATATCCAATTCTGCAAACTATCCGAGCAGACAAAAGTACTGGCCGGAGCATACCCTGTCCGTATAGCCCAACCTTTGATATCTTCGAGAGAAGGCTTAGACGTAACCCCCTTTATCGTAATCCAGCGACCCGAACTGTAGTTAAACCTATTTTTGAACGTCCCCGTCCCCGAAGCATCCACAACATAGGCACTCCGATTGTTGAACGTCATTTCATCCTGCCGACGTTCAGAAAATAGAAAGTCAATTCTTTTGCCAGGAGTTCCTTTAACAATGAGCTGGGTCCAACCGGCAAAATTCACTCCCATATCCACACGGTAATCCCCATTGGGCGATGCTTCAATAGAAACCGGCTTCATTTCCCGAAACAAAACATTGCCTTCGACCTGCTGGGATGATAGGCTAATATTAGGATAATAGACGGTTGCTTTTTTCCAGGATTGATCGTCATAACCTAGCTCATTCCAATTCGGGATTTCAAGATTCGCATCATATAGCTCGCCGCCAAAGTTGCGTGGAGACCAGTTGCCCAGGAGCTTATTGGGACTGGGATGAGTCTTCCAATTCCCATCGGTCTTAATCTCTCCGACCACCTCTTTCGAAGCATTATAAAGAGTGGCCTGTGCACGTACTATAGCTCCTCGCGGTCTGTCTTCTCGCAAATAAGGAGCATAGATGGACCAGCCTGCCCCCAACCAAAAGGAGATGGTATTAGTTCCTTTGCGCAAGGCTTTACTGATGTCATACCCTATATACCGCGCTCTTTTGCCATGGTCTGTTGCCGCTGGCGCAAGTACAGGATTTCCTATCTTCTGCCCATTCACATACAGTTCATGAAAACCTATTGAGGCCACATATATACGTGCCTCAGATGGCTGTTCCTCCAGATAGACATTCTTCCTGAACCAAGGGTCGTATACATTATAATCGGACTGACTAGCATCATAAGCTTCGGATGTGCCGATCCAGTCAGCAGTCCAATCGGCATTGGAGAACAGCCCAGTCACCCAGTGACCCGTAGGACTAAAATCAGATATCTTCCCTTTTTCGTCCTTGACGGCTACGCTCCAGTAGTACTTTCTATCGGGATGCAGCTTCTTTCCGGAATAGACAATATGCTGTGTGGCATCCGAATCAACCCATCCGCTGTCCCAGACATCGCCCCGGCCCCGGGTCAAAGCAACGGAGTCTTCATCCACCAAAATCTTATAGCCTGTTTGCCGTTGTCCATAACGGCTCTTATCAGTCGCATGCAGTTGCCAGCCCAGCCTAGGCCTCAGATCATCGATTCCTATAGGATCTATCAAATATGCACAGGTAAGATGGCCGGGAACAACCGACGCCACAGAATTTGCTACTACCAGATTAATCTGATAGCAGCAAATCATTAGTAAAAGAATTATCTTAAATCTCGACATTATATCTTTTCGTTTATAAACTAGCGGCTTTCCCATAAACCGCAACCTCTGCCAAATGGCTGTATTTTTGTGGGCCTGCTGTCATATATATCCTAAAATGCCTAGCGGATATTGCGGTCTGTGGCACGAAGAACTGAGGTTCATCGATGTCTGCAAATGTGAAACTGCCATGGTCAGTCCAATCCGTCCCATTATTACTACTCTGAATAATAAACTTGTTGAAATCTTCTTTATTAAACTTACCAGGACGGGCAGTGAGCACTATTTTCTCAACAAGAATCTTTTTCTTCATATCATAAGCCAGCCAATGCGGGAATGGGACCATTGTCTCTGTATGCTTACTATGCCAGAACGTATTGACATCACCATCAAGAGTTTTTTCGGGAGGACCACCGCCTACCGGTATCTGTGCTGTGGCCTCGAAAGAGCTAGCTGTAACCGTCCATAATCGACGGTCCAGTGCTACCGATGGAAAGCGACTTTCCAGAGCAACGCTAAAAGTATCTACACTCAGTTCATTCGGAAGGAACAGTGCCTGATACTGATATCCAGTAGAGAAAAAATCGAAATCGGTAATAAACGTTTTCTTTTCTGTGGAAGAAATCAGGACAGACTTCTCCTTGCCTTCATTGTTTCGATAAATGACACGGGTACCTATCATTCCGTTCTGAATATCGGGTGTCCCCCAGTTGATGAGAAGCCCCTCGTTCTCAACAATCCGGTCCTCGACAATCACACTGTTAGACAGGTAGGAACTATACACATCGTCATACACTATCCCATGCACCTCAAGAGGTACAGAACGGCGCATATCCCGATCATAAGTGTGGACAATGAAATTGTAATTACCCTCAAGAAGTGGCTGTATGCTGAGAGAAGACGAATCTTTACGCTCCGAAAGATCCATTTCGACAGAATCTGCATAATTATTCCAAAACACACGAATCTTGTTTACAGCAGGGTCTTTCGTATTACGCCAACCCAGCACCACTCGATTATGGCCAGAATGCGCAACGACAGACTGTATTTTACCGGGGTATTTCGATCCATTAGGAACTACATGCTCCGCGTAGATATCGTGCATGTTCTTACAGCCCGAAAGACATACCGATATGAACAGGAATAGATATCCGACTACTTTTAGTTGATTTTTCATCTATTTAAATTTGTTTTTTAGTTGTACCAAGACAATCAAGCTTATTTTGCTTCCTGTCCAAACAATGATATCTCAGCAATAATAACCTGCCCACGCTCCGATGGTCCATTATATGTTTCCAGCGTCCTGAACCGTATAAAACGCACGGGCACCCATGGATTCGGGATTTCATCAGTAGGCAATAATTCAAAATTTTCCCCCTGTACATTGGCATATTGACGGTCTTCAGCCGTAATAGCCCCCTGCCCTGATGGTTTGACAGACTCGAACCTACCCAGTAACACCCAATCACCTCCAGCCAGATCATCTTTTGGATTCATACTATTCGATCCGTAGAGTTCAAATTTCTTGACTGCACTTCCCGTATACTCATTTTTTATCCTGTGGTGGACTTTGATACGGCTTAAGGTCGCACTCCGTTTGAGATTAGCAGTGAATGTCTGAGGCATAAGCGAAGTGTGCGTGTTGGCAAAAATATTACTGTTTTCGACATTAGTGATCCCATCCCACAAACCAGTTATCGCATATCTCCCTGCATTATCTTCTGCAGGTGCGAAAGCATCGGAAGCGAGATTAAATACACCATAGGGCTTTGGAATCATATATTCAAATAGTGGCGTCAAAGTCGAAATCAACGTATCGGATGTATTGCCCCAGCGGTCGCGTATATAGGTACCCACTTTTATAGGTTTGGGACTAAGACCGGTATGGGAAAATACACCACCACTATTTTTACTATAAAAGGTCTGCAGAGCTGTCCAATCTCCATTATTAAGCGTATCCGCAATCAGGCAGAATGCAAAATCCTTTTTATGGGGATTTTCGTAAAATACCCGAACACCACCAAACCCTTCGCTCAGAGCCAAATCATGAAAAGCCTGCCGTACGGGAGCTTCTTCGGGAGCAACCTGTACAACCAGCGGTGCCGAGGATTTTTCATTACGCCCAACACTAAACAGTTTAACAGCGTATTCACCCTGGCTACCAAAACCATCCAACAGTAAGGTGTCCGTATACAGCGATGCCTTGGTTTCGCGAATCACCCCAGGCCGGATTTCATACTCGGCTTTTACATACAAAAAGTTTTTGTCGTCAGGCACCTCATAGTACAAAACTGCTCCCCCAGGTCTATTTTTTACGCTCACATTCTTGACCGCCTGTGGCGCTGGCAAAGTATCATCAATACTGATAGAAACCTGCTCTTCTTTACAGGATATCAATAGTAGAAGAGCGAATATTTTAATCCAGAATAAATTTTTCATCGTTCATTTTCTTTAAGTTCCAACAGCTATCTCCATCCGATATTCTGTACCAGATTATTATTTATGGTTAAATTAGTAATGCTTAATGGCCAAAAATAATCTTTGGCTGTAAACGTCTGCTTGGCCAGTAGTACCTTTCTGTAGAAGTCCTGTGGAGCAGACTGCGTCATATCCCAAGCTTGGATTGGGGTATTGTAATAATCCGGAGCTGTCTTCCACCTTCTGATATCCCAAAACCGATGGCCTTCGAAAGCCAGTTCATTAAGCCGTTCCTGATGGATAATCTGTCGCAGTCCGTTCTGTGACCTGAACTTGGTAGGATTAAGGGCATAATTAGTCCACGCGTCTTCTACCTCAGGTATCCCGGCTCTTTTTCGTACCCTATTTAAGTAATCAAGAGCCTTGATCCTATTTTGTTCACTATCGTTTGCTTCATTTACCGCTTCTGCGTAGAGCAGGAACAAATCACTCAACCGAATCAAAGGCCATGGATAAGCCACGGTAGAATAGGTGGTCACATTAAGCATTGTATTTTGAAAATTTACATATTTCTTGATGAAATAACCTGTTATAGGTCCATCCTCTGAGCCCCGTTTTTGGTGTACCTGCCCTTTTCGGGCGGCAACAGCATATAAGTTCGTTGGATTAGCATCATCAAAAACCCCTTCTCCATACCAAATACCGGTATCAAAGCCCAGATACGCATAAAATCGGGGTTCGCGGTCAAAATGCATTTTTATAGTCTGGCTTCCCTCCCGCATATAGCGCCGATATGCAGCCCCTACAGTCTGAATATCGTACCGGTCTTTATAGTTCCAAGTGCGGTCTTCAGCTATCGGCAAACCGTTCTTGGAATAGAACTGTTCAGCGACTTTAATTGGAGCCCCTATTACATTCTTTAAATAGGGCGCATCAGGATACCGCGGATCAAAACGAGGCACGGCCAGCTGTTGGGTCAAGTGGTGTACACTTTGGGTATTGGCCCAAATAATTTCCGAATTCCATCGCTCCGCAAAAGCATTACGTAAGGAAAGCTCCTGCAGCGTCACCTCTGAGAGGTTAAACTGAGGATTGCCGGGGTATCTATAAAGTTTCATACCAAGCTCCACCTCACATACCCGGACAGCATCCTCGCACGCTACCAGTGCTTCTTCCCACTTGCTGTTATCTTTGGTTTGACTGAACAGTTGACGGCCGTCTTTATTGACTAGACCCGCCTGATCCATATTGCCATTAAAGAGCGGGCTCGCCGCCGTAACCAATACTTTAGCCTTTAAGGATACGGCTATAGCTTTTGTAATACGTCCCAATTCTTCCGTAGGATTAGAGACTACAGGAGGCAAAACCGGAATCGCTTCGTCTAATAATTCTACGATATAGTCAAAACACTCGTCTACAGTATTACGGGATACCTTGACCTCCTCAATACCCGCATCGATAGGAAGATTCTGACGTATAATAGGCACAGGTCCGTACATCTTAACGAGATAGAAATGATAGTATGCTTTTAAGACCTTAACCTCTGCAATCCATTGATCTCGTTCCCAGGGCTGCAGATCAGCAACATTGTTTATATTCTCTAAAAAAATGTTGCAATCACGTAATGCAATATAGAGCTGCCCCCAATAATCGACCAGAGGGCTAGATGGACTCTGAAAACCACGGGCGATATTGAAAGCTGCAAAATTAAAGGTCGGAGCATTAACCGTTTCCAAATTCCAGAGTTCATCCCCTCCTAATAGTCCAGGATCCAGAGAAAGCTGTCCTTCTGTTGGCATATACGAATAGCAGGTATACAGAAATTTCTGAGCCTGATTGCGCATCGTAAAGGCATTCTCTAACTTGCTCACTCCATCAGGGACCACATCGAGATAGTTACAGGAATGTAGCCCTCCTGTAAGGAGCAGTGTAGAAAGAATGATATTTTGTATTATTTTTTTGTTCATGACGGTAGTATTGGTATTGATTTTAGAATTGAACATTGAGTCCGACGTTAAATACACGCTGTAAAGGATATCCTAGTCCATTTCCAGCCATTTCAATATCCCAAAGCTTGAACTTACTGAACAGCAACAGATTGGTACCACTCAAATAAATACGTAAATTCTTAGCTTTCAGCCGTTGCTTCATCTTATCTGACAGGGTATATCCCATCTCCAGCTGTTTTAGCCGAAGAAATGTACCATCGCGCATAAACCAAGTGTTACGTGGGACATTATTGCTATTTATATCGTTGCTCAAACGTGGCCAAAGTGCATGTATATTCTGAGTCTCCTCACTCCAGTAGCTATCCGCATAAGCTTTAAGCAATTGTGTTTGCCCCTGAAATGGGCTTGTCTTGGTCGCATCGATCCAGAACGACTGATTGGTAGCGCCCTGAAAGAATGCAGAAATATCAAATTGCTTATAGCCCATAGATAAACCGAAGCCATATACAATCTCTGGTACAGTAGGATTACCGATCGGCACGCGGTCCAGATCATTGATCTTGCCGTCTTTATTGATATCGGTATACTTGATATCCCCGCCACCGTACTTTGAATTTCCAATCTGCTGTATAGGTGAATTCAGCGCCTCCTGATCATCAACAAAAAGTCTTTCTGCGACATAGCCCCATTGCTGATTGATCGAATGGCCAACACGTGAGCGCCACGGCTCATTTTCATAAGCAGGTTCTTCGTATATTTCATAAGTACCTCTCGCATAGCTAAAATTGGCCCGCGCTGATGTCCAGAAACCAGAGTTCCAATTTTGTGTATAATCCAAACTGAAGTCTACTCCTTTTGAATTTGCCTCACCGACATTAGCACGCTGTACAGCCTGCAAGCCCATAGTACTAGGGATAGACGCTCTGTTCATGAGAATTTTTTCACGCTTTTCTGTAAAGTATTCTGCCACTAGATTAATCTTGTCGAAAAGCCCCAGTTCTAAAGCCAAATCTCTCTTATGTGATATCTCCCAGCTAATCTCCGGATTGGCATACCTGGATATGGATATACCAGGCAGACCACTATTCAAATGAAGGCCAAACATGGCGCTTCTAGCGGCGCTATTCATATTCACTTCGGAGAGATAAAAGAAACGGTCCTGAGCACTACCTATGTTATCATTCCCCACTAATCCATACGATCCACGAAATTTGACTTTCGATAATATAGGGCGCAGTTCATCCCAGAATTTCTCATTGGACAGGTACCAGGCTCCCCCTATGGAAGGGAAAAAACCATATCTCTTATTTTTGGCAAAACGCTCAGATCCATTATAACCAAAATTGAACTCGCCAAAGTAACGATTGTCATAAGCATAAGTAGCTCTCCCCGAAACACCAAGGTTACGCGAAGGCAACGAAAGTTGTAAGCTACCGGTGTTTGCATTTAACTCTTCGCGCAATATTCCAACCAATAGTCCATTAACCTGGTGCTTGTTCCCAAATAATCGTCCGTAGTTTAGCGTACTTTGAAAATATAAGGTCGAATTGGTCACTTTATCGCCCGCTGGTTCAGAATAACCAAGATATTCGGTACCTTCTTTATTCATCACAATAGAATACGCTCCTGTTGCATTATCATAACTCGCCAACTGATAGTAATATGGACTATAGGATCTCGCGACGGCAAACTGGGACAGACGTGAAACATTCGCCATTCCACGAATCGCCAGTCCTGGGGTAATCGTTGACAGATCCTGTCCCAACTCGAGCTGCGCCAGCACCTGCGAACGAGACCGCTCTTTGTACCCTCGCACTGTCTCCGCATAAGGATTGATATATTGATTATCATAGTTACCAAACATAATATGCTGTAAGTGCGCATGCTCGGCATCTGCTGGAAAAAATGCAGGAAACTTGACCGGATTGGCATGCATAATCATATCATAGGTTTTCGCACCACCCTGCAATGGTCCCTTGTAATCATCAAACGTACCGCTCAACCTTACAATCAACTCGGTCGATTTAGTAAGATTGACATTCACATTGGAACGTAAGGTATACGATTTGTTATCAATATTACTATTGAAGTTATTACGTTTATCGACTTTCAGTATACCATTGTCCTGCGCAAAAGATGTAGCCACATAATAACGGGCCACCTGTCCACCACCACTCACACTTAAATTGCCCCGAGAAGTAGATGTCTGGTCTTTGAGCAATAGTGCAGACCAATCGGTTGCCGGGAAAGCCACAGGAGATTTCCCTAGTTCTGTATTCTCGATCTGCGTCTGTGAATAAGGTAGCTCCCCCAACGGGTTTCGCGTCAATACAGCTTCATTACCCAACTTCATAAAAGTTATGGGATCGGCTATTTTGGTCGTTTGGGTAGGTGCCGAGCTCGAATGTTCAAGCCTGAACGAAACTTTTGCAGGCCCTTCTTTTCCTTCCTTAGTACTGACCAATATAACCCCATTAGCTCCACGAGCACCATACAATGCGGTAGCTGTAGCGTCTTTCATAACAGAAAAACTAGCAATATCATCGGGTTGTAACCGGGCTAAATCGGTTGTAGTCAGCTCTACTCCGTCAATAAGAATAAGGGGCTTATTGTTATTCCCAAAAGTCGTAATCCCCCGCACGAAGAAGTCCGCATTGTCCTGCCCAGGCTCACCACTACGTTGATAAGCAATCACTCCGGCCACATTACCAGCGAGCGCTGTTGTCAGATTACTTGATGGAATTTTCAGGTTCTCGGGCTTTACAGAAGTTACTGATCCTACAACACTCCCTTTTTTTTGCTTTCCAAAGGCCACAACGACCACGTCATCCATCTCATTGGCTTTATCCTCCATCGTAAGCTGGAGGTCATCGCTATTTTCTATAGTCAAAGTCAGAGACTCTTTACCGACATAACGCAGGGTCAGTCGGTCGCCTATTTTGGCTTGTATCGAAAAAGAACCGTCTTTTCCAGTGAGGACTCCACCAGAGTTACCGTCATTGAGGTGGATGGTGACTCCTGATATTGGTTTGCCCTGACTGTCTAAGACCTTTCCCTTGATCTCATTTTGTTTTCTTACATTATTTCTATTTTCTTTTGCAACAGAAGATGCACTCAATACGATATTCTTATTATTTATCCTAAATTGAATATTTAGAGGTTCTAAAATATCTTTCAACACCTCCTGAAAAGCGACATCCCGATAGCTGGGACTAATCTTGACACCAGGAATTATCTTTTGGTCATATAGAATATTGTAACCACTTTGCTTTTGCAGTTCCTTCAAAACATAGTCTACTTTTACGTTCTTTTTCCGAAGGGTTATCTTTTGGCCAAAGGCAAATGCGCTGACTTGCAATGTTGCTGTGAGCAATAATGGTACAGCTAGTGATAATTTCATTAATACGGATTTGGTAAAGGTCTGGTCAGCTGCGTAGAATAGCCTACCTAACCGCTTTTTTTTATACATTTGTATTCGGTTGATTAATAATTTAACACGTTAGTTCTCAATCGTAGGTCTTTTGGACCTGCAGGGGTGCTGGTAACATCCCTGCTTTTTTTCCTTACTTTCTTATCGTCACCCTCCTTCCGTTGATTTTGAATTTGACAGAGTAAGTCCATTCAATAGTTGCTAATAACTGCTCAATGCTTTCTAGTTTTGAAATCTTTCCCGAAAAACGAACATCAGAGACATCGCTTTCATAATTAACATCGATATTGTACCATCTCGCAATATCCTCCATAACATCTGTCAACGGGGTATTCTCGAAAGCAAAATCTCCATTCTTCCAAGCTGTAAAATAATAGGGATCTATTTCCTTTATATTGTGTGTTCCTATACGCTCGTTGTAGATAATCTGCTGGTTAGGTTTTAATACATACTGTTCAGGATTCGTCCCGTAAGTGAGGGCTACCTTTCCCTCCACTAACGTTGTGGTTATCTCTTTTCCAAAGCTGTTTATATTGAATTCTGTCCCTAAAACTTCTATAGTCTGAGTCCTTGTTTTCACATAAAACGGTACTCGCTTACCACCTTTTTCTAGACTAGCCACATCGAAGTAAGCCTCTCCCTCAAGTTCCACCGTTCGCGGTGCGGCGGTAAAACGTGTAGGATATTTTAAGCTGGAATTTGCATTCAACCATACTTTAGTACCGTCGGCAAGTGATATCGTATATTCGCCTCCACGTGGGGTCAGTAGGGTATTGTATGTTTCTATGTTCTCCCCTGCTGTACGCTCTCTGCTGTGGTAAGAAACTCCGTCCTCTCCCCGATTCAAGATGAGGTAATCCCCCGTACGGAGAGTGTCTCTGGCCACCAATCCAACAAGGTTAATGGAATGTCCATCCTCGAATATGATCTGAGCTCTCTTGCTACCCGGTGTGATAATGGTGTCTGACTGTTGTAAGGCATACTCGTCCAATGGGGCTGATGACTTCAAAAACAGAATACTATACCCACCCCAGACTACTGCAATCGCAGCAGCGGCAGAAGCAATATATTTAAGTCTCTTAATTATAGGTGATTTTGTCCGTTGCAAATCTCCATGTACCACAGGAGCGGTTCTTATTTTTTGAAACAATTGTTCGCCCTCTTCCCGAGTCAATGTAGTAGATGCCGGACTGTACAATTGGTCCCACAGCTCAAAAATATCATCTTCGACACCAGGCTCGGACATCAATTGATACAATTCATTCCGCTCTGCGGCAGTACACCGATTTTCCCGGTACTGTATTATTAGATATAATAGTCTTTCTCTGTTCAATTTCTTTGACGTTCTTTATAGGTAATCGCTTCATCTCGAAAAACGGACTAGTCAGAACTCAAAAAAAATAAAATTATATTCTTTCCCTGATGAGGTGCTTCAGGGGATGGCTTTAGAAGAAAATGTAAAGCAGTTTTTGAAGCTTAATACGGACAGATTTGGATGCAACGATGAGGTGATTTTTCACGGTATTCTTAGAAATCCCCAATTCGTCAGCAATCTCCTGATAGGAGCGATCTTCTATCTTATTGAGTACAAACACCTTTTGCTGCTGAACGGGCAACTCCGCTATAACCTTTTCCAATGCACTGTTTAATTCATTGTTGAATATGGTCTCTTTGGTATTATAGGAAACTGTCTCGATGGCTGACTGTATGGCCACTACACTATTTTCACGAATTACTCTTTTTCGGAAGATAGATATAGCAACTCTTTTGGAAACAGCAAGAAGAAAAGGAAGCAAACTATCTCCATCTGTAATCCGCTTACGATATAAAAAGAGCTTTGTAAAAGTTTCTTGAGTGACCTCTTCTGCATCATGCCTGTTTTTACAAAAACCATAAGCATAATTAAAAATGGCACGATTGTATTGTTCAAATATTCGTTTAAATACCTGTTCATTTCCGTTTTGAAACCCAACAAAATCCTTTTCAGAAATTTCTTCCATAGCAAATACCTAACAGAGAATCATTGTTTTTAATTGGTTTTTCTTCCCACGGGCAATCAACTTACCCACAGCGATAAGACAATTATAATAATTTTTATCTGATAATATCACCATTTTTACTGCAAAGGCTTAATCCCGAAGAATTAGTGTAACAAAAATAGGGACTCAGATTTAAACTAGGGTTGAAACCTGATTAAGTAAATGTTAAGTATTTTAAAGGGAGCCTACAAACTATTACATCATCTTCACAGAAAACTTTTTTGGGCGCACCATAGACTCCTCGTAAACCTTACCAAACCGATCTGTTACTTTTATATTCAGCGTACTATTAGCAGATGTAGCTGTAGTTTTAAAAAAATGTGAAGAAGGCGACGTTACAAATCCTTTGGATGGTATCACATTATCATTCAATCGCATCGCTGTATAGGACACCATATGCAAGGGATCGTAAGCCTCTACACGACTGACTTTCAATGCTACGCCATTTTCCGTCACGTCCACTTTCCATTTAGGATCATATCCCCAGACGTTGATTAACACCTCATTCTTGTTACCAGCAGTTTCATAACCATGTGTATATTCTTTCATTTTAGCCTCTGTAGTATTAGGTGCAAATTGAGCTGCAGTGATTTTGACCACGTTTAAATCATATGCTCTAAACTGATATTCCTTCGGCTTATCTATTCCCTTATAATACCAATCCATATCCCGGCCATTCATATTCCAAACCATATACCCACCAGGCGAACCATCCTGCGCAATATGATTACCTGTATATCCATTCTTACCTGTCCACCACCAGGTAGCACACACAGCAGCAATATTGTGTTCCATTAAATTAGGTGTATTTTCAACTCTATAATTAACATGCGTATGTCCAGTAAGCACCTGAACTCTTTTAAAGGGAGCTAACACCTGCATTAATTCTTTTCCATTCTCCAACCGAATGGTAGCAGACTGATCTGCCTTTGGTGCATTATTCAGCTGCACGTGCATAGCCAATACGATTGGAGTAGCTTTATCCTCCACCATCTCAAGATCTTTCTTAAGCCAATTCATCTGCTCATGTAATATACGTGCTTTATAGTTACGTTTTCCAATCTTTCCCTGTCTGCCCCCCTCATTGATATAATCTACATTATCAAGCACTACATAGTGTATTTTCCCAATATTAAAAGAATAGTATGTAGGACCTATATACTTACGATAAGCAGCTCCACTACCCCAATCCCCCTCTATATAAGGGTCATTATCGTGATTTCCTATAGTATTGAACACCGTTGCATTCAATTTATTCATTTGTAAGACATATTCAGGCAATGCAAAAGCCCTAGAATACCAATAATTGTCCCATGACAAATCTCCTAATGTAAGACCATACACCTTCTTACCTTGCGCTTGAAGTTCTCCAATACTATTATTGACATCTTTCACGAACTTAGCATACTGCACTAAATCGTCTGTACGATCCGCTAAATGAAAATCTGTCATAACCACCACACTATGGTTATCATTATCGACAGGTTTCAATTCAAAATCAACAATCTCTACTTCTTTTGTAGCAGTCCGCAAGTATTTAAAAAACTGTGGCAGATTACTAACCGTACTTACCTCATAATTACTTGGAATGGATACAAAGACATACCCATACTTCTTATTAGAAGCCAGATAATAGACACCGTCCTCATTAGTGGTGGTCACCTCTACTCCATCAGACACAACAACATTGTATAATCCTTTACCGTTACTGCTTACCCTACCTTTAACAGTTGCTCCAATTTGATCAGGAATAGGTTTGGAGAGAACTGTCTTATCTATCGAATTCACTACACGTTGTGAACAGCCAAGAATAGAGATACTCATCCATAAACTCAACAACATCAATGACGCAAATCGAAAAAATGCTTTCATATACTAGTATTTAAGGTTATAGAACAAATGTAAAACAAATCGAAATCAAAAAACGAAAGAAAACGAAGTTTTATAAAAAACAAACCAATACATAACAGGTGGGACAAATAAAAATAACAGCGCCCGATTTCTCGGGCGCTGTTCTGATTTTAGCTAACGCTTATGATTGCCTCTCTGTAGAAGCTGGCTGACGATATAACTGGCTACTGTCCCCAGTACAGCTGTAATCACCGTCTGCAAGAGATCCCCCAATGTGATCGATGCCCATATCGAGCAGAATGCACCACCTAGAGTACCCG
>JAITLW010000145.1 GCA_031277715.1 Sphingobacterium sp.
CCGATCTAAGCGAGCATGCCCATAGAACCTGCTATCTGTGATGCTTCATCAGTCAAGATATCTCCAAATAGATTAGCTGTAAGTACTACATCAAATTTCTTTGGATTTTTAACCAATTGCATTGCCGCATTATCGATAAACATATGTTCCGTTTCTACATCCGGATACTCTGCGGCTATCTCCTGGACTACCTCTCTCCACAGACGGGATGTCTCTAAAACATTGGCTTTATCGACAGAGCATAATTTTTTACTACGTGTACGTGCTGCTTCATATGCCTTTCGTGCGATGCGCTCCACTTCATAACGGTGGTAGTTCATTAAATCGGAGGCAAAAGTATTGTCTTCATTGCGTTTCTTCTCGCCGAAGTACACGTCTCCTGTCAGCTCGCGGAAAAATAAAATATCCGTTCCACGTAACACCTCTGGCTTTAAGCTAGAAGCATCCAGTAACTCATCAAATAATAATATCGGGCGTAGGTTGGCATAGAGACCTAACTCTTTACGTATTTTAAGTAAACCTTGTTCTGGGCGTACTTTAGCAGAAGGATCATTGTCATATTTAGCGTGGCCTATAGCGCCAAAAAGAATAGCATCCGATGCTTTTGCTTTCTCCAATGTTTCTTCAGGAAGTGGGGTGCCTGTTGCTTCTATTGCAGTATGTCCCATGATAGCTTCATCAAAAACAAATTCATGGTTATATTTTTGAGCAATACTTTCTAATACTTGTTTGCCCCAAGTTGTAACTTCTTGTCCAATTCCATCGCCTGGAATAATTAGGATGTTTCTTTTCATTATACTATTCAACGTTTTCTAATATATCTTCTATGGCTTTAACTTTGCCTTTCTCTAATACAATTCTATGTTCGATGCACGACGGAAGTAAGCTCTCGTAATGCCCCACATAGATGAGTGTCTTACCATGATGAGCCAGTTCGTCGACGACATCGTTAAAATATTGGGTCTGCTCTGTATCTAAACCCTGACAAGGTTCGTCCAGCACTAGCAGAGGAGGGTTTTTGATGATTGTTCGAGCCAGTAGGGCCAATCGTTGCTTGCCTAGAGGAAGCGTCACGAGTAGCTGGTCTTTAAAATCGCTCAGCCCGAAAAAGGCTAATAATTCCTCTATTTTCTGCTTCTCCTGAAATTTTACATCCACAAACCACCCGATACTATCATAAAACCCAGATGCTATGGTATGCCATACTGTTGCATTCTGGTCAAAATACCAGTGCATTTCAGGTGAAATAATACCGATTTTCTCTTTGATGTCCCAGATACTTTCGCCTGAGCCACGTTTGTTGTCAAAAAGGGAGATGTCCAATCCATAAGACTGTGGATGGTCCCCATTGATTAAACTTAATAAAGTTGACTTTCCAGAACCATTAGGTCCCTGTAGCAACCATTTCTCGCCAACTTTAACCTCCCACGATACATTCTTTAGGACCTCTTTCTCTCCGTATCGTATCGATACATTTTTGAGACTAGCAATCGTCTTATAGGGAGCGTTGGGGATTTCGGATAAGAAATCCGGAAGTTTCATCCGGGTTCTGCCCTTACTTCTTGATAGTTTGCCTGGGTTTTCGACATCATGGATTTGACCATCTGCTATGTAGGCAAATCGATTGATCGCTTGGGGAAGTTGTTGGTCATTACTGATCAGGATCAGCTGTACCCCCTCTTGGGCAAGGTCGTCCAGCCAAGCATTCAAAGTGATTCTCGATTGTGCGTCTAGCCCAGTATAGGGATCATCAATCAATAATAATTGCGGTTTTGACCACAATCCTTTAATGAGTTGTAGTTTTTTATGTTCGCCGCTAGATAATTCAATCAGCTGCGATAGTTTGGTGTCTTCAAAGCCAAATGCCTTGATGCGGTCCTCAATAGACGCAAGGTCTAATCCTTCCTGTCGGGCATAGTGTTCCAGCTCCGCTTGTACCGTCAGCGTATCTTGGCCTTGATGTTTGTTATAGCGCTGTTGGTAGTAGAAGTTGCGGTCACCTTCCAAGTTGGTAAACTGGTACCAACTCGAGATGTATATGGCTTTTGCCGGAAGTAGACTGTCGAAGTCAAAATTAATTTTGATATACTCCTCTTTACCGTCTACTCCCGCGATTGCCTTTGCCAATGTTGTTTTCCCAGACCCGCTTTCGCCACCGAGTAGGAGATGTTCTCCCTTATTCAATACCAAAGAAAGACCATGCAATACATTTTGATTTTTGTATTGCACAGTCAATTGATGAATGGAGACAAAAGGTTCAGTCATATTGCGTTATGAATAATAAGAGAACGGTCTAGTTTTTTCAAAATCTTGAATTTGATCCGAATGGCTCAGGATAAAATCGATATCATCGTATCCATTAATTAAACAAGATTTCTTATAAGGGTTGATTTCGAATTCGAACGATTCCCCTGTAGCAGCTATAATAACCTTTTGTGCTTCTAGGTCGACTTCAATTTTAGCTGTTGCATCGGCAAATACTGCCGCAAATATTTTTTCTAAAAACTCTTCTGGTACAGTGATTGGCAAGACACCGTTATTTAGTGCATTTCCTTTGAATATGTCTGCAAAAAAGGAACTGATTACGACATCAAATCCGTAATCTTGGATAGCCCAAGCGGCATGTTCCCGGGATGATCCACAGCCAAAATTCTTACCTGCTACCAATACCTTTCCGGAGTAAGTTGGGTTGTTCATGACAAAGTCAGACTTAGGCCGATTGTTACTATCATAGCGCCAGTCACGAAACAGGTTATCACCAAAACCATCTCTTGTTGTCGCTTTTAGAAAGCGTGCAGGGATGATTTGGTCTGTATCAATATTTTCAATGGGTAGAGGAACTACCGTTGAAGTTAGTTTTTCAAATTTTTTCATACTATATCAATTCTCTTACATCTACAACTTTACCAGTAATCGCTGCTGCCGCCGCAGTAAGTGGGCTTACCAGCATAGTTCGAGCATTCGGACCTTGACGTCCTTCAAAGTTGCGGTTAGATGTCGAAACACAATATTTACCGGCTGGAATTTTATCCTCATTCATTCCCAAGCATGCCGAGCATCCTGGTTCACGTAGTTGGAAACCTGCAGCTTCAAATATTTTATCTATACCTTCCTGTTTGGCTTGTGCTTCTACCTGTTTAGAGCCAGGGACAATCCATACTTCTACACTATCTGCTTTTTGTTTGCCTTTGATAAAATCGGCTACTTGGCGTAAGTCTTCGATACGTGAATTGGTACAGCTACCTATAAAAACGTAGTCTACAGGTTTGTTCAGCACCTGTTCGCCATCTTGAAAACCCATATAGTCCAAAGCCTTTTGGTAGGATGGACGCTCGTTATCCGGTTGTGAAACAGTTGTTGGAATTATTTCAGTTACCCCTATACCCATTCCTGGATTAGTACCATAGGTAATCATAGGTTGGATATCCGCTGCATCAAAGGTGAGCACTGCGTCAAAGTTAGCATCGTCATCCGAATATAAAGTCGACCAGTAAGATACAGCATTATTCCATTCTTCTCCTTTTGGTGCAAACTCACGACCTTGGATATAGTCAAAAGTCGTCTGATCGGGAGCTATTAATCCCCCACGTGCCCCCATCTCGATACTCATGTTACAGACCGTCATACGTCCTTCCATACTTAAAGAACGAATTGCAGATCCCGCAAATTCGACAAAGTATCCCGTTCCACCAGCTGCGGTAGTTTTCGAAATAACATATAAAATGATATCCTTAGCACCTACACCTTTACCAAGCTCTCCATTAACTTCAATCTTCATGGTCTTTGGCTTTTGCAAGAGCAGACATTGTGTCGCAAATACCTGTTCTACCTGTGACGTACCGATACCAAAAGCGATAGCGCCAAAAGCACCATGAGTCGAGGTATGGCTATCTCCACAGACCATCGTTTTTCCGGGTAGTGTAATTCCTAGTTCTGGACCGATTACGTGTACAATACCTTGGTAAGGGTGGCCCAAACCATAAAGCTCTACACCGAATTCTTTACAATTTTTTGTCAGCATATCGACTTGATAGCGCGATAGCTCTTCTTTAATAGGCAAATGTTGATTTAAAGTTGGGACGTTATGGTCTGCTGTAGCCACGGTCTGTTTTGGACGTAGCACAGGAAGCCCCCTTTTGCGTAGGCCGTCAAATGCCTGAGGTGAGGTTACCTCATGGATCAGATGGGTATCTATATATAACATATCAGGAAACCCTTCTTGTTGTTTGACAACATGCGCATCCCAAATTTTTTCTACTAATGTTTTTCCCATTTTCTCTCTTTCTTCTATATAAGTTGTAATTTCAAAATGAGGATGAATTACAATAGTTGTAATTTCATCCTCATTGCGCACATTAAAATTACGAAAATTTTAAATTGTTTTAATAGTTTTCATCGCAGTCATTGCTTTACGCAATTCGCGACCTACTACTTCGACAGGGTGGTTACGTAATACCTCGTTGATTTGAACTAATTTTACGTTATCTACACCTGCATCTTTTCCATCATTAAAGTTTTTGCCAACGACATCGGTGTCGATTATAGTCATAAAGTCTTTTAATAATGGCTTACATGCTTGGTCAAATAAATAACAGCCGTATTCTGCCGTGTCAGAAATAACACGGTTCATTTCAAACAATTTTTTACGAGCGATTGTATTTGCGATCAGAGGTGTTTCGTGTAATGACTCGTAGTATGCAGACTCTGGTTTGATACCCGCTTCTACCATCGTTTCAAAAGCAAGCTCTACACCAGCTCTTACGAAAGCAACCATTAACAAGTAGTTGTCAAAATATTCTTGTTCTGCTATTTTGACATCGCCAGCAGGAGTTTTCTCAAATGCTGTCTCACCTGTTTCAGCTCTCCATTTCAATAGATTAGCATCACCATTGTTCCAATCCTCCATCATTGTTTTGCTGAATTCGCCAGACATGATATCATCTTGGTGTTTTTGGAATAATGGGCGCATAATACCTTTTAACTCTTCAGAAAGTTCAAAAGCTTTTACTTTTGCTGGGTTGCTCAAGCGGTCTAACATACCGGTTACACCACCATGTTTCAATGCTTCAGTGATGACCTCTACACCGTATTGTACCAGTTTAGAAGCATAGCCTGCATCGATTCCCTTTGCAATCATCTTATCGAAAGAAAGGATAGAACCTGTTTGTAACAAACCACAAAGGATTGTTTGTTCTCCCATTAAATCCGATTTTACTTCTGCTACAAAAGAGGACTTTAATACACCTGCTCTATGGCCACCTGTACCCACACAGTAAGCCTTAGCTTCTGCCCATCCCTTGCCTTGAGGGTCATTTTCAGGGTGTACAGCGATTAGAGTTGGTACACCAAATCCTCTTAAATATTCTGCACGTACTTCCGAACCCGGACATTTAGGCGCTACCATGATAACGGTTATATCCTTACGGATTTGCATACCCTCTTCGACGATATTAAAACCGTGAGAGTACGATAGCGTGGCACCCTGTTTCATCAATGGCATTACCGCATTGACTACAGATGTATGTTGTTTATCCGGAGTAAGGTTGATTACTAAATCCGCTGTTGGGATTAACTCTTCATAAGTACCTACAGTAAAGTTATTGTCTGTTGCATTTTTCCAAGAGTCTCTTTTTTGTTCAATAGCTTCTTTGCGTAGCGCGTAAGATACATTAAGCCCACTATCTCTTAGGTTTAAACCTTGGTTTAATCCCTGAGCTCCTGCACCTACGATTACTATTTTTTTACCTTTTAAAGCCTCCACGCCGTCTGCAAACTCGGACGAATTCATGAATTCTGCAATACCCAATTGATTCAATTGCTCTCTAAGAGGTAATGTGTTGAAATAATTTGCCATTGTTTTACTATTTAAAGTTTTTCTTTTTTAAGATTTAGTTATTTATGTTGATTATTCGGTTTTGTGCTATTGCGTACCCATAGTGTAGGTTGTCATGGCCTGCAGACAATTGAATTACCTCTTCGATGCTAGTCATGGTTTCCTTGTAGGTGTCCGTTGCAAAGGGGGCTATCTCCTTAAACACTCCCGCATGGTAGTCCTTCTCAATCTGGGCTATACCTTCTAACGCCAACCTCTTTAGGTCATCTACTTCTTCCTGTGTGACGGTATACGTTGGTTTTGATCCCTTTACATAGGATTTAAGGTATTTGACGCGATCTGTATCTGTGCTTATTCCGGTTCTCAAATAGCATAGCGCTGGGGCGACCACGACAATGTGGCCAAAGTTCCAGATAATGTTATTGTTGAATCCTGCAGGAATCTCATTCAGTTGCTCCAATGTCAAGCTTTCGACTAGTCGAATGAAGGCTTTACGTGTCTGTATTATGAATTTAAATGTATTTTCCATTTTTTAGTATTGTGTATTGAGTAGTTAGTATTGCGTATTAACATTTTTTACGGTTTCATCCTTTTACTACTTAACTCTGTCACCTATCTAATTACATTGTAAACACTTGATCCTGCTGATCTAAGAATTCGTTTTCGACAATATCCGGTGCTGGTTCTTCCCGTTCAAATTGTTTCAACTTAGCGTGGAATCCTGCACTATCTTTAATGATAGCGATACGGGCTCCTCTCACAAATTCGATTAAGCCATATTTTGTCAGTTCTTGGGTTAATCGATCGATCTCTTCCCGGTGACCTGCAGTCTCAAAGACAATATAATCTGGGCGTATTACGACCACATTAGCACCATATTGACGCAATAAGCGCTCCACGTAGACCTTCTCGTTGACTACATCTGCTGGCACTTTGTATAAGGCCTGCTCTTGCCAGATTAATTCCTCATTCGTATTGAAATACGCTTTTAAAACTTCGACCTGTTTTTCAATCTGACGGCACAGTTTGCGGACTACCTCTTCGCCTTCTGATATTAGGATGGTAAAGCGATGTATGCCTTCTACCTCTGAAGGAGAGGTGTTTAAGCTTTCTATGTTGATTTTACGACGCGAAAATATATTCGAGATACGACCGATCATACCAATCGAATTCTCCGTATATATAGTGATGGTAAATTCTTGTTTTTCCATTTTATTTTAATCTTATTTCTGAGACACTCGTCCCTTGTGCAACCATAGGGAAAACATTATTCTCTTTTCCGACCATAACTTCCAATAGGTAGGAACTGTCGTGGTTAAGCATCGTTTCTAAAGCTTCACGTAGGTCTTTGCGTTCAGAGACTTTATTTCCATCGATATAATACCCTTTCGCTACAGCGACAAAATCCGGGCTGGTAATGTTGACGAAAGAGTAGCGCTTGTCATTGAAAAGCTGTTGCCATTGACGAACCATTCCTAAGAATTGGTTGTTCAAGATTAATATTTTGACCTTTGCTCCAAATTGCATGATGGTACCGAGTTCCTGTAGGGTCATCTGAAAGCCACCGTCACCGATGATAGCTACCACATCACGATCAGGAGCACCATACCAGGCGCCTATAGCCGCCGGAAGGCCAAATCCCATCGTTCCTAAACCACCCGAAGTGACGTTTGATTTGGACTGATTGAATTTTGCATAGCGACAGGCTATCATTTGATGCTGACCTACGTCTGTCGTTATAATAGCGTTACCACCCGTCAGTTCATTTAGAACGTTTACAACCTCGCCCATTGTTAAGATATCTCCTTTAGGGTGCAGTTCATCCTGGATTACCTCTTTGATCTCTTCTTTTTCAAGGTCTCGGAACTGTTGCAACCAGTCGGCGTGGTCTCCTTTCTTTATTAATTCCGTCAATAAAGGCAATGTTTCCTTACAATCTCCCCATACGGGTACCGTTGTTTTTACGTTCTTATCGATTTCAGCGGGGTCAATGTCCAGGTGTATCACTTTTGCCTGCTTGGCATACTTGTCTAGACGGCCTGTAACGCGGTCATCAAAACGCATACCTACAGCGATGAGCACATCGCACTCATTGGTCATTACATTCGGAGCATAATTCCCGTGCATCCCCAGCATCCCTACATGTAGAGGGTGGTCTGTTTCCAGCGCACTTAGCCCCATTACGGTTGTAGCTGATGGGAATCCTCCTTTTTCGATGAAGGATCTAAATTCCTGCTCCGCTTTTCCTAGTATGATTCCCTGCCCAAATAGGACAAATGGTTTCTTTGCCGAGTTGATTACTTCGGCAGCTTTTTCTATATATTCTTTTCTGACAATAGGCGCAGGGCGATACGAGCGGATATGGGTACATTTCTCATATCCTAGGTAGTCGAACAGCTCTATTTGTGCATTTTTAGTAATATCGATCAATACGGGGCCTGGTCGTCCAGTGCTAGCGACATAAAAAGCTTTAGCTAGTGCTGTCGGGATTTCAGAAGCCTCTGTTACTTGATAGCTCCATTTGGTGACGGGCGAAGTAATGTTGATGACATCTGTCTCCTGAAATGCATCCGTACCTAATAGGGAAGCAAATACTTGACCTGTAATACAGACGATAGGGTTACTGTCAATCATGGCATCAGCTAGTCCTGTGACTAGATTGGTTGCTCCAGGACCACTCGTCGCAAAAGCTACACCTACACGTCCAGAAGTACGTGCATATCCTTGTGCAGCATGAATTCCACCTTGCTCATGGCGGACCAAAATATGCTTCAGTCGGTCATTGTAGTCATACAATGCGTCATAGATTGGCATAATGGCACCACCAGGATAGCCAAATACGGTATCCACACCTTCGTGGATCAATGCTTCCAATACAGCTTGTGAGCCGGTCAATTGGGAGGCAGCCGTAGTTTTTTGACTTTCCTTTGTTTCCGTTTTTTCCAGTGTACTCATTTTAATAGATTATTAGTATTAAGTATTTAGCAATTAGACCCAATCTGGGTCAGATTCTAAAGTTTAATGTTCTTATTGTATGTATTCCAAAATGAAGTTTTATTTGTAGCAAGTTGTCTTTGTAGACGTTTAGGTCTATGTACTCAATACTAACTACTCCATACTTCTTTTACAAATCTGTTACGCATCCTAGCGAGGCATTGGCTACTGTTTTTGCGTATTTGTAGAGCACACCTTTGCTGACCTTCAATGCCGGTTGTTTCCATGTGCTACGACGTTCCGCAATCACCTCATCGGATACTTTTAGACTTATGATATTATTTACGGCATCGATCTCGATGATATCATCGTCTTGCACTAGGCCGATCAGCCCACCTTCGTAAGCTTCTGGTGTGATATGTCCTACGACAAAACCGTGTGTACCACCGGAGAATCTTCCGTCTGTGATCAATGCAACGGAGTTACCCAGGCCAGCACCGATAATCAATGACGTTGGTTTTAACATTTCTGGCATACCAGGAGCGCCCTTAGGTCCTTCATTTTTAATAACGATTACATCTCCAGGTTTGATGCGGCCAGACGATACACCGGCAACGAGGTCATGTTCTCCGTCAAATACACGGGCAGGGCCTACGAATTTCTCGCCCTCTTTTCCTGATATTTTAGCAACTGAACCTTGTTCGGCCAGGTTGCCATACAATATCTGTAAGTGACCAGTTTGTTTGATTGGATTGCTTAACGGTTGAATGATGGGTTGTTCGTAGTCCATGATAGACTTCACACCCTCTAAGTTCTCTGCCAATGTTTTGCCTGTTACTGTCAAGCAGTCGCCGTGCAGTAGACCCTCATTCAATAAATATTTTAAAACTGCGGGTACTCCACCATAATTATGGAGGTCTTGCATCAGGTATTTACCTGATGGTTTTAGATCGGCCAATACAGGTGTTTCATCAGACATACGTTGAAAATCATCAGGCGTTACTTCTACGCCCACAGCATGCCCCATTGCGATAAAGTGCAATACAGCATTGGTTGATCCTCCCAGTATCACAATTGTACGGATTGCATTTTCAAATGCCTTACGCGTCATGATATCAGAAGGTTTTATATCCTTTTCCAACAAAATACGGATGTACTTTCCTGCTTCTAAACACTCTTTTTTCTTTTCTTCTGATACAGCAGGGTTTGAAGACGAGTAGGGTAGGCTCATGCCTAAAGCCTCTATTGCCGACGCCATCGTGTTTGCGGTATACATACCGCCACAAGCACCAGCGCCAGGGCAGGTATGACGTATTACGCCATCATAATCTTCGTCAGAGATTGTACCTGCTATTTTTTTTCCTAAAGCTTCAAAAGCAGATACAATGTTGAGTTCTTCTCCTTTATAATGTCCCGGAGCAATGGTGCCTCCATATACCATAATTGCAGGGCGATTCAGTCGTCCCATAGCCATGATTGCTCCTGGCATGTTCTTGTCGCAACCAGGGATAGCCACTACACCATCATAGTATTGGCCTCCACAGATGGTCTCGATACTATCTGCAATCACATCTCTTGATACCAACGAGTAGCGCATACCATCGGTACCGTTGCTCATACCGTCACTGACACCTATAGTGCCAAATGTCAATCCCACAAGGTCATTGGCCCAAATTCCTTTTTTTACGATTTGAGCAAGGTCGTTTAAGTGCATATTGCACGTATTGCCATCGTAGCCCATACTTGCAATCCCAACCTGTGCTTTACTCATATCAGCATCTGTTAGCCCAATACCATAAAGCATTGCTTTAGCCGCAGGTTGTGTCTCGTCCTGCGTGAATATTCTACTGTACTTGTTTAATGTCTTCCCGTGATCAGATGATGACTTCATAATTTTCTTGTTCTAAGACTAAGTTTTTATATTTTCTTTGAATAGATGCGCCGATACTGTGTTCCCACTCTTCTTTGTAGATCACATCATCGACCTGTTTTATACCGATAATCTCAGCAGCAGTTCCGCTCAAGAAAGCAGAATCTGCGCTGTATATATCTTGGATGGTTAGTTTTTTTTCTATAATGTCAAACCCTAATTCTTTGCAGATATTGATGACTGTCTGACGTGTGATTCCTGGAAAAACGTTTTCCAATGGAGGTGTGAAAATTTTAAAATCCTTTTCGATAAATAAGTTCTCACTGGAAGCCTGTGCTACAAAACCCTCTTGGTCTAATAAGAGCGCTTCGTCGAATCCATGGCGTAACGCATCACTGGTTGCCAATATGGAATTAATGTATTGGCCTGAAGCCTTCGCTTCAATAGGGAATGACTTCGGATTAGGACGTTCAATCGAGGAGATGTTTACCCGTAATAGGTTTTGACCAAGATATGGGCCCCATTCCCAAGCTGCAATCATAATACTGGCTTGATCAGAAGAGGTCAAGTGCATATTTGAGCCTGAGAATATCAATGGCCTGATATATGCCGCTCTTAGATTGTTTGCCTCCAAAAGTTCATAACTTTTTTCAATCAGCGTACGATTGTCCCATGTATAGGGTAGTCTCAACGCTTCGCAGGATTTTCTCAAACGTTCGAAATGAGCTTCGGCTTTGAATATACGCGTCCCATTGTGTGTGCTGTATGCGCGTAAGCCTTCAAAGGCACCATAACCATAATGTAGAGACTGGCCGAATAGATCGACGCCGGCCTGATTTGCTTTTACAAATTCGCCATTAAGATAGACCAATGTGTTTTGATTATAGTACTGCATACGTTACTTTTTTTAGGATAATTCGTGTCTCTCCAAAGTTCTTTTATTTCTCTCCCTTATTCACATCCTCAAGTTAGCTCGATTTAAAATTCTATACAATAGGCAAATAGAGTATTTTGAAAAAGTTTATTATTTTAAGAGGGTGGCTTTATTTTGATTTATAATTTGATTTATATTTTTTAAACAAAATATTATTTTGTTTAACGTGAACCGTATTTAAAATTGGTTCATTTTTGTGAAAACCTCATTTTTTGAAAAACGGTCAGAATTCTTCTTAAAAAGGCAAAAGTGCTGTGAAATCTTTTCTAAAAACGCACCGATTACGGGCATAAAACTTTCAATGATACCATTGAATCACAAACAGATTTGAAAGTTCTTGATGACCTTTAAAACATACACTTTCAGAAAAAAAAAGCCCTTAAAACTTGAAGTTCTAAGGGCTTTTTATGATCGTTTCTTTTTCTTTTATTCTTGCACAATTCCTTCCGCTAAAACGATGATATTGTTGTCCTTAACTTCAACCACACCACCTTTAATAATAATGACATGGTCGCCACTAATATCTTTAATAATGACTTTTCCGTCGTCTAGCGTAGACACAATAGCAGCGTGGTCTTTCAAAATTTGGAAAGAACCCGCAGAACCTGGTACCGTGACTGCAGTCACGTCGCCTTCGTAAGCTAATTTGTCTGGTGTTATTATTGTTAATTTCATTCTTTGATAGTATTAAGTAGTTAGTACTTAGTATTTAGAATATATTTTCTAATGGATAGTAAGACAAGACATCTAACTACTATATACTAAATACTATCTACTCTATATTAAACTGCTTCTACTAATAATTTCTTACCTTTCTCGATAGCATCTTCAATTGTACCTACCAAGTTGAAAGCTGCTTCTGGGTATTCATCTACTTCACCGTCAATAATCATATTGAATCCTTTGATAGTGTCTTTGATGTCTACTAAACAACCTTTCAAACCTGTAAATTGTTCTGCTACGTGGAATGGTTGTGATAAGAAACGTTGTACACGGCGTGCGCGAGTTACGGTCAATTTATCTTCATCAGATAATTCGTCCATACCCAAGATTGCGATGATATCTTGAAGTTCTTTGTAACGTTGCAAGATTTCTTTTACGCGTTGAGCTGTGTTATAGTGTTCGTCACCCAATACTGCTGGAGATAAGATACGCGATGTTGAATCCAATGGATCCACCGCTGGATAGATACCTAGCTCAGAGATTTTACGTGACAATACTGTTGTTGCATCCAAGTGAGCGAATGTTGTCGCTGGTGCAGGGTCAGTTAAGTCATCGGCAGGTACGTATACCGCTTGTACCGAAGTGATTGATCCGTTTTTAGTAGAGGTGATACGCTCTTGCATTAGACCCATTTCTGTTGCTAATGTAGGTTGGTAACCTACTGCTGAAGGCATACGACCTAATAAAGCGGATACTTCAGAACCTGCTTGTGTGAAACGGAAGATATTATCAATAAAGAATAATACGTCACGTCCTTTTCCTTCGCCTTCACCATCACGGAAGTATTCAGCTACTGTAAGTCCTGATAAAGCTACACGCGCACGTGCCCCAGGAGGCTCGTTCATCTGACCGAATACGAATGTACATTTTGAGTCTTTCATTAACTCTTCATCTACTGTATTCAAAGGCCATTCTCCTTTTTCCATTCCTTCCATGAAATGATCGCCGTATTTGATAATACCAGACTCTAACATTTCACGAAGTAAGTCATTCCCTTCACGTGTACGCTCACCAACTCCGGCAAATACAGAAAGACCACCGTGTCCTTTAGCGATATTGTTGATTAATTCTTGGATTAATACTGTTTTACCTACACCAGCACCACCGAATAATCCGATTTTACCACCTTTAGCATAAGGCTCTAAAAGGTCGATTACTTTGATACCTGTAAAAAGTACTTCAGATTCTGTCGATAAATCGTCAAATTTAGGTGGCGTGTTGTGGATAGACCGTCCGTTAGTTCTGTCCAATTCACGAAGGCCGTCAATCGGCGAACCGACAACGTTAAATACACGACCTTTGATTTCTTCACCAACAGGCATTTTGATCGGCGCACCAGTATCAACTACTTTCATGCCACGTACCAAACCTTCTGTTGCATCCATCGCAATCGTACGAACACGCTCTTCACCAAGGTGTTGTTGAACTTCTAAAACGACACGCTGTCCATTTTCTTTTTCAATGTACAATGCATCGTAAATCTTAGGAAGATTTTCATTGTCGGCAAAGTTGACGTCAACCACTGGGCCGATAATCTGCGCTATTTTACCAATATTGGGCATATTATAGGGACTAAAATTTATTAATCTATTTATAAACAGCTATTTTCATAGCTGTATTTTGGAATGCAAAAATAAGGTATATCTATTTAAAAGCAAAACATATAAAAAAATAAATAGTAAGTTTTTTTAGACCTGTTTAAGAATCCCTTTTTAACTGTTCATCCAATAGTTGTCTTTTCAGCAATTGTTCTTTTTCCATTGCTTTCTTTTTATATTGTTGGAACTCATTCTGAGTCTCTTCGGCAGTCTTCTGGTGTTCTACGGTATCTGTTTTCGCTTTGCGGAATGACACTAACATAGAGAAAAAGCCTATTCCTAATACAGCGATAATAATCCATACTGTACTATGGTAAGCACTCTTCGCAAAATCTATCCCTAAAAAAGAGATACTATCTGTTCTTTGTTTTTCTACCTGTAATTCGGATTGGACAGTTTGAAGAGAGTCTTTTAATCCCGTTACAGTAGCTACAGATGAAGAAGAGCTGTTCTTCAAAGAAGCGATTTCTTTGGTGTATTTGGAGATTGAATCATTCACATTCTTCTGTATGATTTCTATATTAGATTTTCTGATCACTTTAAAGTCGGCATCTTGAGACTTGGACTGCGCTAGTAAAACTTGAAATTGGGTGTTGAGGTTTAAGTCTGATTGTAGTTTTTGCTGCAAGGTCAACTGCGCGAAAGTACTGGTGGTTAGAAAAAGAAAAACTAAAGATAAAATAGATTTATACATGCTCTGAATAGATAAATGATGTTAATACATTTATAAATGTCCTAAATAAATTGATTTAATACAAAAAAAATAAATCTTTATGATATACCACCTATCAATAGAAGATGATAGGTGGTACATCAATCAGGAACCCTATTCTCTGGAATAAAACTAAGTCTACTTTTTAATGCCTATTGGCGATGATTTTCCAGACTCGGCTTTCTGTAAATTAACGCAACGCTAAGGAAGGCCCTGCTCTTCTCGAAATCTTTGGAATACTTTCCTGTTCGGTATTATTGGAGACCCTTTGCTTGCGATAAGTTAATGGGGATACTCCCATAAAACTCTTGAAGAACTTACTGAATGCCCCGAAATCCATGAAACCTAATTCGCTCATTACCTCTTTTACCGACATATTGGTATTGTGCAATAGGACGACAGCTTCTGAAATTACGAGTTCATCGAGTATTGCTTTGGGGCCGTTGCCCGTGATTTCCTTTACAATTCGACTTAAATGTTTTCGTGAAATAAAGAGTTTGTCTGCATAATATTGTACTTTATGATTTCCTTTGAATTCAATTGAAGCCGTACTTAAAAAGTCTAGCACAATACGGTTCTTCCGTTCAAAGTTAGTTTGGTCATAGGCAGGACTACTGTGCATCTCGTTACTCAATTCATAGAAAACCAACATCAGCGTGGTTTGTATTATCTTTTCTTGGAGGGTAATATTATTCCCTTTGGTCGTATTTTGAAACTCGAGATTCTCCATGTATACAACAAGACGTTCGGCTTGTTGCGGATTAAAAGAAGATTTTATATTTCTATTACTCTGAATAGGATCCATGTAACAGATCCTACAGATTGGAATCCGGAATTCTTTGAATATCTCAAAATCTAATAATAAGGAATATATCTCTACATCTTCAGAGACTGTTACAATCTGTGAAATTAGAATGGGTGTGATAAAAAGTGCATCACCCGCATAAAAGTCGTATTCCACGAAATTGATAGAAGCTCGGGCGGAGCCTTTTCTGATGAGATACATTCCTAATTTATCGAGTCTTATGGGACCAACAGACAGACTGTCGCCTAGGTCTGCGTATGTCGAATGTGTGACGGTAAGGCTGTCATAAAGTCGGTAGATATCCGGATCTTTAAATGACGGTTGGATAGTTTTTGCTGACTTCATATTGCTTGTTTTTTAAAATAATTTCTTTAAGATACATGTATTCTCGCTTAGATGCTGTCAATGGCTGTATTAATTGTCTGATTAAGGAGGTTTCTAAAGACGAGATCGCTTTTTTTAGGCCGTCAAACCGGCGTGGAAGATCCTTTTCTTCATTATAATATCGCGTGAGCAACTCATTTTTTGAGATGTATTGCTGTCGGTGGGCAATAATATTTTTTAAAAGCAGACTTGGCTCTTGAATGCCTTTCGTTCGGCTCTGTATGTACTTATATCTTTGTAGGATTTCGTGACGTAGCACGAGCTCTATCAAATCATGAAAGCCACCGAAATAGCTAAAGAATTTAGTTCGGGATATGCCGTCTGTATTTAATACGTCGACAAGTTTAAGAAGACGGAACCCCTTTTCAACAATAAGCTGCCGGGTATCCTCCATTGTCTTCTGAACAAATTTTGCTTCCTTTTCCATAATAATATAGTTTTTGTTAGTTTCCGATTTATTGAATACCGCCACCCAACGCCCTATAGAGCGCTACCTCAGCATAGAGGAGCTCGCTTTTGACAAGCATTTGGTCCAGCTCGGCTTGGAGCTTAGTCTGTTGGGCGAGCAATATCTCCAGATAGGTTGCCATATCGTTTTTAAAGAGAATTTTGGCCTGTTCGATTAACTCCAGGTTTTTTGCGACCAAGTCATCATTGAATATCTGTTGTTCACGAAGTGACGCTAACTGTTCCAGAATTGTTGATACCTCACTAACAGCCTGTAAGACACTTTCCTTAAATTGTATCTCTGCTTGATCCGTACGGATTCCGGCTTGATTATATTCTGTTTTCAACCGTCTGCCATCCAGTAAAGGTTGGGTCAGTGAGCCTGCCACGATACCGAATAGGGAGCCTGGTATATTAAACCAATTGCTGGCCTTGAACGAATTTAGTCCCCCTTCTGCCGTGATCCTTAGAGAAGGGTACATATTGGCACGTGCGATATTGACCTCAGAGACCGATCTTAGGAATCTAAATTCTGCCTGTTTTATATCAGGTCTGCGGCTTAGTAGCGTAGCAGGTACCCCAGTAGCGAAAGAGGCGCGAGCTTCTATTTTACCCAATTGTCCACGGTACTTGATATGGTCGGGCATTCGACCGACCAGGGCATTCAGGGCGTACTCTTGTACCGTTATATTCTCTTCGATAACGCGGATGGATTTTAATAAATTGACCCTACTTATTTCTACCTGACGTACTGCCAATGAGGTTGTGAGTCCCAGCTGTTGCTGTACTTTAGTAATCTCTAAGGTGCTATCTATGATCGCGAGATTGCGGGTACTTATTTCTTTTTGTTGATCAAATAGTAGGAGATCATAGTATCCTTTGGCAATACCGGCAATTAGACTCGTACGCACCGCATTAACGGCCTCCTTACTTTCAAGGTAGGTGGCGAGGGCCGCGGCTTTGCGGTTTTTTATTTTTCCCCAGATATCCGCTTCCCAGGACATAGAAAGTCTGGTCGAGTAGTCTTCCATATAAGATCTGCCCATGAATTGGCTGGCCATTCTACCGTTCATGCTGTTGTCCGACGGTCTATTAATAGAAGCTGCTCCCACTGCCAGGTCGACAATAGGGACGTGTCCCCATTTAACCTGTTTGACGGCTTCCTCAGCGATTTCTATCTGTTTGATGGCGACGAGCATATTATTGTTATAGCTCAGGCCACTATCAATCAGGGTAATCAAGTTTTGATCCCTAAAAAATTCGCGATAGGATAGTTCCGCTAGACTCGAACTAGTGTCTAGCGGTATTTCCGTGTCTGTAGTGGAGAATTCATGCGGTACATTTGCCTCGTTTGCTCCGATGGTCCGTTTTGGTGAACGACAGCCCATGAGCACAAGTAGTAAGAGTAGTACTACAGTAATATTGTTTTTATACTTTGTCATTGTCTATTTGTTTCTATTTTAGTTAAATAGCTTTATTAACTAATTTTCCTTTATACTGTCATCTCCCTGATACTGCAAATCTTCTAGAGAAATGTCCTTCTTACGGGTTTTTTCTTGTATAGCTTGAAATACAACGAATAGGACCGGAGTAATAAAGACCCCTAGAATAGTGCCGACGAGCATTCCGAAGACAGCCGAGTAGCCAATGGAGTGATTCCCAATAGCTGAGGGACCTGTCGCGAATAATAGCGGTAATAATCCTGCTATAAAAGCGAGTGATGTCATTAGGATTGGACGTAGACGTGCTTTTGCTCCTTCTATGGCCGCTGAAACCAAAGTTTTGCCAGCACGTCTCCTTTGTAGTGCAAACTCAACAATCAGGATCGCATTCTTAGCCAGCAACCCGATAAGCATGATAAGAGCTACCTGGACATAGATATTATTATTAAGGTCTGCAAACCACACGCCTATGAATACTCCTAATAATCCCACAGGAACAGTCAGTACAACTGCGAATGGCAGGATATAACTTTCGTATTGTGCAGCAAGTAGAAAATACACAAACACCACACAGAGTATAAATATATAAGCCGTCTGGCCAGAAGAGTTACGTTCCTCCCGAGCCATCCCTTTCCAATCCAGGGTGTAGCCAAGCGGTAGTCCAGCATCTTTAATCGCATCGACTGCAGCCATGGCTTGGCCAGTACTGTAGCCTACTTTAGGAACAATAGTTATGTTTACGGCATTGAACAAGTTAAAATGCTCAATGATCTCTGGCCCCGAAACAGGCTCTACCGAGACGACGTTCTTGATCGGCACCATTTGACCCAGTTTGTTTTTTATGCTAATGGCTTCCAAAGAAGCTGGGTCATTTCTGTACTTAGCATCGGCTTGCATAACCACACGATAATACTTGCCAAAGCGATTGAAGTCAGATGCTTGGA
Source organism: Sphingobacterium sp. (assembly GCA_031277715.1). Lineage (GTDB taxonomy): Bacteria > Bacteroidota > Bacteroidia > Sphingobacteriales > Sphingobacteriaceae > Sphingobacterium. The sequence goes on from JAITLW010000145.1 coordinate 18,627, forward strand.
GACTTCCGTAATAAGCCTGCATCGTTGTCAATACGTCATTAACGTCTAGATTGAGCTGTTTTGCTATGGCTTCGTTCACCTTCATTTCGTACTGCGGAAATACCGGGTTGAACGTCGTAAAGGCTAAAGCCACCTCTGGACGCTCCGACAGTTTTGCAATCAAGGACTGTGTCACTTCATTGAGCGACTCTAAAGACCCTGAGTTTCGATCTTGAAGTACAATCTCTACCCCACTGGTGTTTCCGAAACCTTGTACTGTAGGAAAGTTCGTTGCCATAAATGAGCTTTCCTGTAGTGGAGCAAGGGCTTGCTGAAGTTCTTGTACCAATAGATTAATATCGCGGACTTCTCCTCGTTCTTTCGTGGGTCTCAGTCTAAGCAGGAATACGCCTGCGGAAGAGGAGGGTGCATTGTTCATAAAGTTCATTCCTGTAAGCGTCACCGTAGTCTCAATGGCAGGATGACTTCTCAGTATTTTTTCTGCTTCCTCAATATTTTGTTGCGTTCTATTTTGGGATGACCCCGGAGGATTATTTACCAATGCAATTAAAAAACTTTGATCTTCATCCGGAATGAACCCGCCAGGTGTAGCTTTAAAAGCGTAGGCAAATAGAGCTATAAATAAGGCGATGCCTGAGAAAGCTACTGTTTTGCGTTTTATTAAAAAGATAACCCCTTTTGTATACCGTGTGGTGAGTCGGTCAAAGCTTGCATTGAACGCTGTGAAAAAACGTTCTTTAAAAGAAGATTTCGCTTTGTGTTCATCGTGATTGTCGGTATGATTTTTCAACAACAAGGCGCTTAGTGCAGGGCTTAATGTCAAGGCATTAATAGCGGATATGATGATCGCTATTGCTAGTGTTAACGCGAATTGTTGATAGAATAGTCCAGTTGGTCCGTCCATAAATACAACGGGAAGGAATACTGCCGACATGACTAAGGTAATCGAAATAATTGCCCCTGTAATTTCGCTCATCGCGGACATGGTGGCAGCAAGTGGGCTTAGCTTCTTTTTTTCCATCTTGGCGTGCACAGCCTCCACTACCACAATAGCATCATCGACCACAATTCCAATGGCTAATACCAAAGCGAATAGCGTGAGTATATTGATAGAGAACCCAAATACCTGCATGAAGAAGAATGTTCCAACGATAGAGACAGGAACCGCAATCGCAGGAATCAACGTCGATCTAAAATCTTGTAAAAAGATAAACACAACAATAAATACCAGAATGAATGCCTCAATAAGTGTACTCGTCACTTGCTTAATAGACTGATCAAGGGATTCCTTAGCACTGTAGTGAACTACGTATTTGACACCCGGAGGAAAAGATTTAGACAGTTCTTCTAGGCGATCATTCATCGCAATAGCGACTTCATTGGCATTTGAACCTGCAGTTTGGAATATACCAATCGTCGACGCCGAATTACCGTTATATGTGGTGATAACTTTGTCAATATAAGCTTTGAATTCTACACGTGCCAGATCTTTCAAAAGCAAGGAGGAACCATCACTATTGGCACGAACGACGATATTTTCATATTGCTCGGGTTCTACATATTTACCTTGGTATCGAATGGTATACTCGACCGACTCTTGTCCATTTTCTCCAAATTTACCAGGAGCAGCATCCCTGTTTTCTGCCTGAATAGCCGCCATCACTTCTGCTGGCGAGATATTTTGGGCCTTCATTTTTTGCGGATCCAACCAGACTCGCATGGCATAATCTTTATTACCATTTACCTGTGCGTCACCAACTCCATAAATTCTTTTTAACTCAGGAACAACGTTGATCTTAGCATAGTTTTCAATAAAGACCTCATCCATACCAGCGGACTCCGAGTAGAGCACCACCCAAGCCACCATACTGGCTTGCCTCTTCGTGGTCGTTACACCTATTTGGTTAACCTCTGCAGGCAACATACTGGTCACCTGAGCCACACGGTTCTGTACGTTTACAGCAGCTTGATCCGGATCGGTGCCCAGTTTGAAGAAGACCGTTATCGTTAGGTTGCCATCACTTGAAGTGGACGTGATATAATCCATACTCTCCACCCCATTGATTTGATTTTCCAATGGAGGGGCTACGGCTTTGGCTATCACTTCGGCACTTGCTCCCGGATAGGTCGCTGTCACCACTACAGTGGGAGGCGCTATCTCGGGAAACTTGGTTACGGGTAGCATTAAGAGCGATATGCCTCCCAGTATAACTAAAAGTATAGATATAACGGTGGCTAATACCGGTCTTGTTATTATTTTTTTTAACATAATATATTAATGATATTTTAAGTAAGAATTTATAGGGACGCGGTGCTTTAGTTTTTTGCTTTGACGAGCATTCCGTCTCTTAGCATACCCAAACCCGCTGTAATAATAATGTCCTCATTTGATAGCCCTTCACTTACATAGTAGTTTTCTGTGGTCTTGCCGCTTACCTTTATTAGGCTTTGTTTTACTTTACTGTCCTTATCTACCTTGTAGACAAAAATCTTATCCTGTATAGCGACTGTAGCTTTAATAGGGACGATCAGCACATCGTTCAGTATCTGTGTCATCTGTATGCGGCCCGTATTGCCAGCGCGTAATTTCTTTTCCGGATTATTGAATATTGCCCGTATCGAAATGGATGCGGTATTCTTATCAAATTGCCCCGTTATCGCATCGATTACTCCTGTTTGTTCATAGGTTGTCCCATTCGAGAGGATAAGCGATACAGAGTCTATACCTTTATTTTCTTTCTTTTTTTCCTGATAGTTCACAAAATCAGCTTCACTCATGCTGAAGTAGCTGTAAACATGATCAATATCAGTTAGAAGCGTTAGTGGCTCTACAGAAGAGGCGTTGACTAAACTTCCTATCCGAAAGAGGATACGACCGATATAGCCGGATACGGGAGCCTTTACCAAACAAAAATCTAAATTGATTTTTGCCGCATTCATTGCCGCTCTAGCTTGCTCTAAGCTTGCTCTAGCGCCTTCGAGGCTGACTGTAGCCTGGCTTACCTGCAGATCCGAAACAATATTCTTCTCTGCTAGTTCTACCTTTCGATCAAGATCTATTTTTAAGTTCTTTATAGTAGCTTCAGCTACCGATACAGCAGCCTTAGCCGTATTATATTGTTCCGTGTAAGGCCTGTCATCTATTTGAAAGAGTGATTGTCCTTTCTGAACATAAGCTCCTTCATCCACATGGATTTTACTTAGGTAGCCCGAGGTCTGTGGACGGATCTCGATGTTACGCGTACCTTCGATCGTAGCAGCGTAGGTGCTGGTAGAGAGCCCGTGCTGTTGCTGTACTTTTATAGTGGCTACCTCCGGTACGTTATTTTGGGTACTTGTTTCTTTTGACTGGCAAGAAACTAAGCTGATTATTAATGCTAATCCTGTAGTTGTATAAACTAAGTGCTTTAAATTCATATCTTCCTTGTATTATATTTTTTTACAAAGACAAAAATAGATATAGGTATAGGGGCGGAGAAGCAAGGAAGACCCCTGCTCTTATCAAAAAGACGCGCCAAATATTTGCGAGAAAAAGGAGCTATTGAATGTTGTTGAGGTAACTTGTTTTTTAATCTTTTTTATATGATTAAAAATGGCTTTGAATGGCTTTTAAGGACTTTATTGCCGTGGAGTATCGGTCGTTTCCAGAGAGAAAAGTTGTCTGTGTCATCGGTTTGGCGCTTCCTATTTTTACTTTTTGATGATTTTCTAATCTAATCAAGTCCCACCACTCTATTAGAAATCACACCGTCGGAGATTGATCGGAGCTACCTCGTGTCCGTAAAGAATAGCTCATACAGTCATTGGGAAAATAGGTAATGCCGGCCTGAGACATGACAGTTCATAACAGTTTTTTCCTTTCTACTTTTTACTTTTAGACTAACAATGTAAACTTTTATCACCCCGCTCCTCTATCCTTATGGAGGAGAGTTTTGTAGGGCTTTAGGGGATCTAATTTAAAACACAGATTATGAATGCAATTTTTGGAGTACTGTTTCATTTTATCGGCGGATTTGCTTCAGGTAGTTTCTATGTTCCTTATAAACGAGTAAAAGGTTGGTCTTGGGAAGCAATGTGGATTCTTGGAGGATTGTTTTCGTGGATCATAGTTCCTCCAATTGCGGCATGGCTTACGATCCCTGATTTTTTCGAGATCATCAAAGACGCAGATTCTTCTACTATTGGATTTACTTTTTTATTCGGTGTGCTTTGGGGAATCGGAGGGTTGACATTTGGGTTGGGCATCCGTTATCTGGGGGTGTCTTTGGGCAGTAGTGTCATGTTAGGGTTAAGCATGGTATTCGGTGCACTTATGCCTGCTGTATATTACTATTTTAAGGTAGTGCCTGGCAAGCAAGGACTTGATTACTTCTTTACAACGGACGCTGGACTTTGTATCATAGGGGGGCTCATATTATGTATAATTGGAGTTGTTTTATGTGGAAGAGCAGGAATATTGAAGGAGAGGAGTCTTAAGACAAAACAAGTAGAAAATAAGAGTGAGTATAATTTTGGTATCGGGATCACTGTCGCCATTATTTCTGGTATCCTGAGTGCTTGTTTCAACTTTGCAATAGAAGCAGGCAAACCCATGGCTGAAGTCGCAAACTTGCTGTGGAAACAAAACCATGCTGACCAGGGCGAATTCCTGTTTCAAAATAACGTCTCTTATATTATTATTCTTTGGGGCGGATTCACCTCCAATTTTGTATGGTGTTTATTTCTTCTTTTTAAGAACAAGAGTTACCAGGATTACACCAATTTTAAAACCCCTATTTCCAAAAATATGCTACTCTGTGCCATTGCTGGGACAACCTGGTACTTACAATTTTTCTTTTATGGGATGGGCGAGAGTCGCTTAGGTAATGGCGCAAGCTCTTGGATTTTACATATGGCATTCATCATATTGATATCAAATGCATGGGGAGTCTTTCTCAAAGAATGGAAGGGGGTAAGCCGCCCGACATACCTAGCTATTTTATCAGGTATTGTACTGATTGTTGTGTCGATTTGTGTTATCGGTTTTGCGAAGACTTTAACATAAGAAAAAAGAAGCTCGTTAGTCAAAAGCGGTAACGGGTAGCAACGAGAAATTTAGATATTCTTTTAACAATAGAAATAAAACTATATGAAAACATACAAACATGTGAATTATTTGTGGGACACCCAAAAAGCAGATACACTAGAAGGAGATGAAGTAGGTCTACTATTGTATCGATCGAACATATTAGGTGCAGATTTACGGATTACCAATTTTGGAGGAGGTAATACCTCCTGTAAAGTGATGGACAACGATCCTTTGACTGGTAAGGAAGTAGAGGTTATGTGGATTAAAGGTTCCGGTGGAGATATCGGGACACTCAAAAAGTCGGGATTAGCCGCATTATATGTAGATCGGTTACGAAGTTTAGAATCAGTATATCGTGGACTTGCTTTTGAAGACGAAATGGTAGAATTATTTAACCATTGTATCTTCGATCTCTCGTCTAAAGCACCTTCTATTGATACACCATTACATGGTTTTTTACCCTTCAAGCATATTGATCATCTGCATCCAGATGCCGCTATAGCAATTGCTGCTGCTAAAGATGGAAAGCAGATTATCCAAGACCTATTCGAAGGGACGATCGGATGGGTCGATTGGCAGCGGCCAGGATTTGACTTGGGATTAAAATTGCAGGCGTGTTTGGCTCAAAACCCAGGAATACGGGGAATTATGTTGGGATCACACGGATTATTTACCTGGGGAGATACCTCATACGATTGTTATGTCAATTCACTGGACGTTATTGAAAAGTGCGCAGATTATTTAGAAAACAACTACGGAAAGCTAAAACCTGTGTTCTCTGGAGAAAAGATAAAAAGCCTCAATCAAGAAGAAAGATTGGAGAGGGCATCGAAGATTGCGCCCGTACTACGGGGATTCTGTTCGAGCGAACGCCATATGGTAGGCCATTTTTCAGATGATCAACGTATTCTAGAGTTCGTTAATTCCCATGACCTAACACGTCTTGCTCCCATGGGCACGAGTTGCCCGGATCACTTCTTGAGAACAAAGATCCAACCTCTCATTCTAGACCTAGATAAGAATGAGAACCTTGACCAAAAGGAAGTCCTACTAGATAAAATACGCCCACAGTTTGAAGCCTACCGAAAAATGTACAGAGACTACTATGAGGCGTGTAGGCATGATAATAGTCCTGCTATCCGGGATACAAATCCGGTAATCATCCTTTATCCAGGGGTAGGCTTATTCTCTTTTGCTAAAGACAAGCAGACGGCAAGGGTCGCTGCTGAGTTTTATCTCAATGCGATAAATGTGATGAAAGGAGCAGAGGCCGTCAGTTCTTATACATCCTTACCTCATCAAGAAGCGTTTGATATTGAGTACTGGCTATTAGAAGAAGCTAAATTGCAACGTATGCCCGCTCCTAAGTCCTTGTCTGGTAAGATTGCTTTGATTACCGGTAGTGCTGGAGGAATAGGTAAAGCAATTGCCAAGAAGTTTCTCCTTGAAGGTGCGTGTGTATTGCTTAATGATAAAAATGAAGAGCGGTTAGAGCAGACCAAAGAAGAGTTTGCTGCGATTTTTGGAAAGGATGTTATTGCTGCAATTCCGTTAGATGTGACGGACCGGACACAGGTTGAAAAAGCGTTTGGTGCGGCATCGTTGTGTTTTGGAGGAATAGATATTATTGTAAATAATGCCGGGCTGTCTATTTCCAAATCCATAGAAGAGCACACACAGGCGGAGTGGGATAGGCTCTATGATGTATTAGTTAAGGGACAGTTTTTAGTTACCCAAGTCGCTACGACATTGTTAAAGAGCCAATCCTTAGGAGGGGATATTCTAAATATTGTCAGTAAAAATGCATTGGTCAGTGGTCCCAATAATACTGGTTATGGAAGCGCAAAAGGAGCACAACTACATCTTAGTCGTTTATGTGCCGCAGAATTGGGGCCATTTAAAATCCGTGTAAATGTGGTCAATCCGGATGCTGTCATATCAGATAGTAATATTTGGGCTGGAGGATGGGCCGAGGGCCGTGCCAAAGCATATGGAATAACGGTCGATGAGCTACCGGGTTATTATGCCAAACGTACTTTGTTAAATGAAATCATTTTGCCTATAGATATTGCAAATGCCTGTTTTGCCTTTGTTGGAGGATTGCTGCATAAGTCTACCGGAAATGTATTGAATGTGGATGGAGGAATATCAGTAGCTTTTGTCCGTTAATGATTTGGATTTATGCAATTATCTGCTGTATATTGAAACGCCAAAAACTACTTATAAACAACATAAAAAACCAAAATAACTTATGATACTGGATAAACAGATTATTGAGCGGCATAATAATGATTTGATGGGCCAACACAATAAAAAGTTTCAGCTTTTAGCAGAAGAAATTTCTGGCCTCAATGAAATTCTAAACAAATTGCAACGTTTCCAAATTGCTATTCCAAGTTGGGCATTAGGGACAGGGGGGACGAGGTTTGGACGTTTTTCGGGCAGGGGAGAGCCCGCAACACTAGAACAAAAACTAGAAGATGTCGGGTTGCTACATGCACTTAATGGATCTAGCGGGGCGATTTCGCTGCATATTCCCTGGGATATACCTAGTGATGTACAACATATCAAACAATTAGCTACTGATCTTAACCTGTCTTTTGACGCTGTCAATTCTAATACCTTTCAAGATCAGCCCCAACAGAAGTATAGTTACAAATATGGTTCGTTGCATCATGTCGATCCGAGAGTTCGGCAGCAAGCGGTGGAGCATAATATTGAAGTCATGCAATATGGGGTTGAGCTGGGATCGAAGGCATTGACAATATGGTTAGCTGATGGTTCTTCTTTCCCTGGGCAGTTGAATTTTCGTGATTCTTTTTTAAATACACTATCCAGTATGGAAGAAATATATAAACATCTCCCTGCCGATTGGAAGTTATTTGTCGAATACAAAGCCTTTGAACCATTTTTTTATTCTACAACAATAGGAGATTGGGGACAATCCCTGTTATTGGCCAATAAGCTCGGACCAAAAGCCTATACTTTGGTGGACCTGGGACATCACCTCCCTAATGCTAATATTGAACAGATTGTTTCACTATTGATGATGGAAGGTAAGTTAGGTGGGTTTCATTTCAACGATAGTAAATATGCTGACGATGACTTGACAGCAGGTTGTATCAAGCCATATCAGCTTTTCTTAATCTTCAACGAGCTTATAGATGGCATGGATTTGAGAGGGATTGATCATGCAACAGGTTTAGGTTGGATGATTGATGCTTCGCATAATATGAAAGATCCTTTGCTGGATTTATTACAATCCGTCGAAGCTATTAAAATAGCCTATGCACAGGCACTTTTGGTTGATCGGGTCGCTTTGCGAAAAGCTCAACACGAAAATGATATCATAACGGCTCAAGAAATACTACAAGGAGCATTTCGTACCGATGTGAGGCCTTTGTTGGCAGAAGCCCGATATAGGGAAGGAGCGGCAATAAATCCCCTGCAACTTTTTCAAAAAGAAAGTCTACGGGAGGAATTGGTACGGGAACGAGGTGAACATTCTGTCGGTACGGGGTTGTAATACCAAAGTGTCATGAACAGTAATAAGATTCCGGTTATTGCAATATTCGATATCGGAAAGACAAATAAAAAGGTCTTTCTGTTTGATCAGGATTATCAAATCGTTTTCGAGCAGTCTGCCACTTTTCAAGAGCTCCTCGACGAAGATGGCGATTATTGCGAAGACCTTACGGCCTTGACAGGTTTTGTCTTGCGCACGCTCCAGAAGATAAATGATATAGAAGAGTATGAACTAAAAGCGGTCAATTTTTCCGCTTATGGTGCTAGTTTCGTTTATTTAGATGAACAGCATACCCCATTAACCGTTCTTTATAATTACCTTAAAGAATACCCAATACATATTGCACAACAGTTATATGCACAATACGGAGGCGAAAACAGCTTTGCGTTGGAAACAGCTTCGCCTCCGTTAGGAAGCTTGAATTCCGGATTACAGGTACTGCGGCTAAAAAAAGAAAATCCTGAATTATTTGAACATGTGGCTTATGCTTTACACCTGCCACAGTACCTTAGTTGTCTATTGACAGGTATACCCACTACCGATATTACCAGTATTGGCTGTCATACCGCACTATGGAATTATGAAATCCATCAATATCATCAATGGGTATTTGATGAAGGGCTTGATAAGTTATTCCCAGCGCAATATTCCTTTGATACGGTTTTCGATAGTACACTGTCTTCTTCAAGTTATCTGGTAGGAACGGGACTTCATGATAGTTCGGCAGCAGTCATTCCTTACCTTTTAAAATTTAAAGAACCTTTTATTTTGATATCAACAGGGACATGGTGCATTTCCCTGAATCCATTTAATAATGCTCCTTTGACGGCCGAAGAATTAGCCCAGGACTGCTTATTCTACCTCTCTTATGTTGGGGTCCCCGTTAAGGCCTCGCGTCTATTCGGAGGGTATGTTCATGAGCAGCAAGCTAAACGTATTGCCGATTTTTTTGGTGTACCCATCAGTGAACTGTTTATGTTAAAGAAAGATGGACACTTGTTACAATGTGTACGTAACAGATCAGTGTCTTCTGATTTGAATGCCTTTAGCAAAGTCAATTTACAGGAATTTGAAAGTCCAGAGCACGCCTACCATAGCTTGGTGTACCACTTGGTCAAATCCCAGGCTCAGAGCACACGGTTAATAATAGATTCGGAGCGCGTGTCCCATCTCTGTGTAGATGGCGGATTTAGTGACAATGATATCTACATGCAGTTACTTGCTCAAGAGTTTCCTACTATGAAAGTGTATGCTGCTTCCATGCCACAAGCCTCAGCGATTGGGGCAGCTATGGCTCTTCATGCCCATTGGAACAATAAAAAGCTACCTCAAAATCTTATTCATTTACGTCATATTATTGATGTTTAAACTTGCTATCGTCTTGTGATTGAGCAGGATAGTGCGGTACGGTTGTTCGCTTGTTTTTTCGTTACTTAGTTATGACGTATAATTTTAACCAATAGATATTTTAAACCTTTATTTAGAATGGAAAGAAAACTAAAACATTATGGATTTCTTCTTTGCATGACCCTCATCATTGGTATTCCCTATGGTCTTTTTGCACAGGTTGGAAAGAGTATTCAAGGGATTATTGTGAGCGGTTCCAATGGCCAGCCATTGAGCGGAGTATCTATCAAGGAAGAAGGCAGTAGAAACGCCAGCTCGTCAGATCAAGATGGCCGTTTTTCAATTAAAGTCAATAAAGACAAAGTTGTCCTGTTGATTCAGTATGTTGGGTATGTCTCCCAGCGCGTTGAAGCTTCAGTGGGGGCTGTATTAAATGTGAATCTTCAGGAAGACAACAAAGTATTGAATGAGGTGGTGGTTGTCGCTTATGGTTCTATCAAGAAGAAGGATCTAACGGGCTCGGTGTCTACCGTTGACAACAGGGCGCTAGAGGTACAATCCAATTCTACCGTGAGTCGAGCTTTGGAAGGTGCTGCACCAGGTATACAAATAGCGGCAGTCGATGGACAGCCTGGTTTGGATATGGGGATACGTATCCGCGGTATCGGTTCGGCGAGTCAGAACAATGCAAATGCTTTAGTTGTTATTGATGGAGTACCTGCACAGAACGACAACCCTTTAGCGACATTAAATCCGAAAGACATTCAAAGTATAAGCATTTTGAAGGATGCCGCTTCTACAGCACTCTATGGTGCTCGTGGAGCAAATGGTGTCGTGTTGGTTACAACAAAAAAAGGACGCTCGGATCGGACCAATATTTCTTTTGAAAGTAAATGGGGCATGAATCAGGTGGGGCCTTATCAGTTTGACAAAATAGCAAAGCCCCAGGACGTTTATGAATTCACATGGCTGTCAATCTATAACTCTGTTCGGTATGGAGTTGATGGCTCTGGAATAGCCAAAAACTATACGACCAATTTTGAAAATCCGAATATGAGTCATGAAGATGCGGCTCGATTCGCCAGTGAGCACCTTTTTGATTATATCGGATCGACAACTAAATTTCAGCGTAACAATTTAGGCAACTGGATGCTGTACGATGTACCAGGTGCAGTCTATACCACTACAGGGGCAGGTAATACCGCTAGCTCCACTATGAGTGGTGCTTATTTGGTGAATCCCGATGGAAAAATAAATCCCAATGCTAACCTATTATACAGTGATCGTTATGACGATTACCTGTTAAAAAATAGAACGAGACAGGATTATAATTTATCTATTTCTGGAGGAAGTGAAAAAGTCAGTTACTTTTTGTCCGGAGGTTATTTAGAAGACCCTTCTTACATCCGCGGTTCTTCCTTTAAACGTTATAATGGACGGGCCAACTTTGAAGCCCAGGTTACCGATTGGTTTAAAGCAGGTGGAAATGTAGGCTATTCGAGACGGGCTACACAATCACCGGCAACACGTTTTGGACGTAATGCAGGGAGTTCTTCTGCCAATGCATTCCGTTTTATAAATGGACAGAATCCATTGGTACAGCTCTATGCTAGAGATAAAAACGGAGGTATTATTATGGAAAATGGCAAAGAAAAAGTCCATGTCCTAGAAGGCGATACCTATTCTCCGCTTGGGCCGACATCTGCCGCATACGGGTCTACCAATGTTCTTACTGTTCTGGACAATGACATTGATTTAAGACAGGCTGATGATTGGAACTCAAGGGTATTTGGACAGATCAAATTTTTAGATGATTTTACATTTACGGCCAATTTAGCGATGGACAAATTCAATGAAATGAGGACGCGCTATTGGAATAGCGAGACAGGGCAGGCACCTGGAATTGGTGCGCTCGGAAAAACGGCTTCATCCTCTACGATAATAAATTTGCAACAGCTTTTAAACTATTCAAAGACCATAGGTGCACATAATGTAGAGGCATTACTGGGGCATGAATTTGACTCCTTTAAAAGCGAAGGGCTCAATTATAGGTCATCATATGCATTGATTGAAAACTTTCCGTCCTATGTCAATTTCGTAGGGCGATATGATGGAGGAACTTTTGCCAATCCTGGGGGCAGTGAGGATATCCGAAAGATGGAAAGTTATTTCTCCCGTGTCAATTATAACTATGATGATCGCTACTTCTTTCAAGGGTCGATTCGTAGAGACGGCTCCTCTAAGTTTAAACTGAAAGAAAATAGATGGGGTACATTTTGGTCTTTAGGGGCAGGATGGCGTTTGGACAACGAAGCATTTATGGCCAATACAAAAGGTTGGTTGGATATGTTGAAGGTCCGTGGTAGTTATGGTGTTATTGGTAACCAAAATGGTGTTGGTAATTATTCCGGGTATCAAACTTGGTCTTATGGAGCAACCTATACCTCAACGACAAATGGCACAGGTATTCCAGCAAACTTTACGTTAAACCTTAATGGCTATGTCAACGATCAGCTGACTTGGGAAAACATACACACGTTGGATGGAGGTATCGACTTTAGTTTTCTTAATCGTGTACGTGGATCATTCGATTTCTACAGCCGTACTACAGTCAATGCCATTTGGAATCAGCCTCTTGCCATCTCAAAAGGACAGTCTTCGATAGCTACAAATTCTGCCAGGCTAAACAATAAAGGTATTGAAGTCGAACTCGCAGTTGATGTCATCAAGAACAAGGATTTCTTATGGACACTTTCGACAAATGGGACTCATTATAGGACCATTCTAAAAGAAGTACCCGCAGGTACGGGATCGGATGCATTAGGTGGTAATTGGACTTCACCTGTCGAAGGATGGAGTGCAACGGGGACATCGGGAGTCAATCAGATCGCATACCTACGTGGCGAAGGTAAAGACTTCTATAACATATATATGCTCAAGTATGGCGGTGTAGACCAAAGCACAGGCCTGCCTTTATTTTATCACCGGGTATCCAAAGCAGAAGCCGATGCTGGAGCTTATCCAGGCTATAAGGAAGGCGACAGCTTTACGACCACAGATTATTCTAAAGCTAGCAGATATGAAATGGGAAGCGCTCTTCCGAAATGGATTGGCGGTTTCAGTACCTTCTTTAAGTATAAAAACTTTGATCTCTATGCATCATTTGCCTATCAGTTAGGAGGCAAGTTCTTTAGTACAGAATATGGAAATGGATTGTATGTCAGTGACAATCCTACTCAAGCCCTTTCTTCTGAGTTATTGGGTAATACCTTTACGCAAGATAACAAAGGAGCCAAGTTCCCAATGGTTATGTATGGTAATACATACGGTAATGGTGCTACTACGGGCAGTTGGTTGTACAGTGACCTAGCCCTGTTCAGTGCGTCCTACCTCAATTTCAAGAATATTACTATTGGTTACACGTTGCCAGAATCTATTTCGAGCAAAGCCAAAATCAAGAGATTGCGTGTGTTTGCGTCAGGAGACAATATTTTTATGAAAACGTCACATTCAGGAATCGATCCGAGACAGTCTTTGGTTGGAGGATATGAGGTAGCTGCCTATTCGTATCCAACCATGCGCACATTCTCTGGAGGTATTAATATTGATTTTTAATCTTATAGACATTTGTTATGAAAAGAATATATATATACACATTAGGTATTGTTGCTTTATTTTCATGCAGCAAACAGCTGGATGTTACGCCACCTAATAATATTACTGAAGAACAGATCCAGGAACTGTTGTCTAGCGGAGATGAGAAGAAAATACAACTGGTGCTCGGTGGTATGGCCAATAATATGCCTAAGATGATAAATTTTGGTGCATTAGGGTCGGAATCTAGATATGCTAGTAATCAGGGGTTTGATGTGATGCGTAACTTAGAAGGAAATGATATTGTATTCGGTACCCGGAACCTAGTTATGTTTGGAGGTGACGAGTATAACTTACGTGATTTTATCTCAGACGCATCGGATAAGAATTTTCCCTATTGGAGTTACGGATGGAATATGGTCAATACAGCCAATAAAATGCTCAATTATATCGGGGATGATATTGTAAATACAAATAAGAAGCTACAGGAGTTTAAGGCTAGGGGTTTGATGTTGAGGGCGTTTGCTTATAATTATTTGATGGAGAATTATCAAGATGCTTATCTACAGGGAGGGAAGTCGAAGTTAGGATTGTCTCTGTATGATCGTTTTGCTCCAGTACAGGAGAGTAAAGCTCGCTCTAGCTCAGAAGAAACCTATGCATTTATTAAAAATGATATCAAAGAGGCGATCCGTTTGTTGAAGGAAGCAGGAGTTGGGTTTACAGCAGATAAAACTGACTTTGATTTAGGTGTAGCTTATTTCATCTTAGCAAAAGTGTCGTTGTGGACAGGAGACTGGACAACGACTGTAAGTGCCTGTAATGAAATATTGGCTAAATACCCAAATCTGATGACGGAGACTGTTTATGGCGGGAAAAACAAAGCTGGTGCTACGACGCCTGAATTTAGACCTGAGCAGAATGGCTTCTTAAATATAGATATCAACCCCGAAGTTATCTTAGGCTTCCCCGTGGGAGAGGCTGTAACAGTGCACAACTGGTGGATGAACTGCTTTGCTGAGGGAAATGGAGGATTGGGAGAAGGATTTGCCCGAATAGACGAACGGTTATATAACAAGATCGATAACCATGATTTTAGGATAAACAGTTTTCTGAAAAACGATTTTGGGGAGTACACCTATCCTACCAATGGTGTCAAACGCATTATACCAAGTTATGCTAACTTGAAATTCGCAGCAACACACGGTATGGGCAGTGAAGATAAAAAGAATGTCGGGCGGGTGAGCTGTTACTACATGCGTAGTTCAGAGGTATTGTTGATGAAAGCGGAAGCACTTGCTCAGGATCAAAAAGGAGGAGATGCTAAGGATGCATTGAATGTTTTATTGAAAGCTAGAACCATAGCAGGACAAACGGTCCTTACCTGCGATACCTATAGTGGTATGCAAGGTATGGATCCACTGGATATGGTCAAGTTTCAGACCCGTCTAGAGCTTTGGGGAGAAGGAGGCAGAGAGTTTTATAATAATAAACGCTGGAATATTCCGGTTAATAGAGCTAGTTCGGCAAATCATGTTGATAAATCCAGTTATGCAGTCAGTAAAATGACATTGCAGATCCCATTGGATGAGATGCAGTACAATAATAAAGCTGATCAAAATTAAAGTTCGTGTTTGTGTTTATATGGATCGTTCCATTTCTTTAAGAATGGACGATCCTCCCTTTTTTCCTTCTTCGTCAGGATAGTTCAGGATGCAATAACCGACAATGTTTGATATATTCAAGTTATAGAAACTTAAGGGCTTGAGGTAGCTAAGCAGGCCCCCTTTTTAAACCTATTTTAAAATCTGGGACGTTGCTCATACTTCCCGAAATCGAGCCTCCGGGCTTCTAAATTAATTATAAGCATATGAAGAACCAACTTAATAACGAGCAGATTACATTTTACCAGGAGAACGGTTTTTTGGTAGTAGACGACTTTTTGAATTCTGATGAACTACAGCATTGGCGAGATGTTGTGTTCCATGCCGTTGAGCAACGCGCCGGGCAAAAGATGCCAGGTAAAGAAGCTAAAGTCGGAGATGATGATGGTATCAATAAGGATGCTGATTATTTTGGAAAAGTATTTGATCAATTGCTGAATCTTTGGCAGACCGATGCGGGTGTGAAGGAACTGATGCTGGATCGGCGTATCGGTGAAATGGCAGCAAAGTTGGCTGGAGCTGAAGGTATTCGTATTTGGCACGACCAGGCGCTATTTAAAAGACCTTTTGCAAATCCTACAGCGTGGCACTTGGATACTCCTTTTTGGTCTTTCTCTGACCGAAATGCGCTATCCATTTGGATTGCACTGGATGATTCTACCTTAGAGAATGGGTGTATGTATTTTGTACCAGGTTCTTATAAGCATACAAGTTTTGAGAATTTAGGAATAGGAAAGAATATGGCTACTATTTTTGAGGCTTATCCCGAGATGGCGAAGATTAATCCTGTCCCTACGCCCTTGAAAGCAGGAAGCTGTACATTTCACAACGGGTTGACGATACACGGTGCAGGCCCCAACATGACGAATGGATTTCGGAGAGCGATGACTTGTGCCTATATGCCTGATGGTAATGTATTCAACGGACAGGCTAATATTATTCCTGAGGATTATTTGAAGGATCTCAAAATCGGAGATCTATTAAAAAATGATGAACAAAACCCATTGATCTACCATTCGTCATGGTAAAAGTGGATTTTTTCTACCCTCGATGGGGAAGTGAACATATAGCATGGGACACATTTTTGGATTCAATTCAGAAGGAAGGTTATTGTGGCGTCGAATGGTTTCCTTTTGGTGAGGATACTGACCATGAAGAGGTGTTGCGGTTACTCCACGGTAGAGGATTAAAGTATACGATTGTAACTTGTGTAGTGGAACCTTTCGATCATGTTCGTGTTTACTATCAGCTACTGGAAAAACAACTGTCCTATTATGGTGAATTAGCAAAAAAAATATTTAGACCAGAAGTTATTTCTGTCCAGATGGGACGAGAATATTTTGAAGTCGAAGACATTGTGCAAGGATTGCACCTTTGTGAACGTATATCCCAACAATATGGTGTTCCTGTTCTTCAGGAAACACATCGTAACAAGTGGAACTATGGATTACATACTATCCCTAGAATCCTGAAATTATTTCCAGGACTACGGCTCACTTTAGATATCTCCCACTGGTATTGTGTTTCTGAAAGCTATCTAGAGGATAGAAAGCATGTTTTAGAGGAGATATTGCCTCATGTAGATCATATACATGCCAGGGTAGGACATAGCCAGGGCTCGCAGGTGCCAGACGTTCGAGAACGTGCGTATAGACAGATCGTAGATACTCATGTGGCGGTATGGCAAAAGTGGATAGACCTACAAAAAGACCGTGGAGTAGAACAGATTACCATATGTACTGAATTTGGCCCGCCACCCTATTTGATTAGCTCAGGCAATCAAGATTTAGATAAAGACAAGCAATGGCAACAAAATATCTGGATTAAAAAACACCTAGAGCACACACTGATCCTTTAACTAACCAATCAATTAACTAACCGAAATTATGAAGAGAAGAACATTTTTACAGCAGAGCAGTTTACTTGGTGCCTCATTACTATTGGCTAGGCCTTTCCAGACTTTGGCATCGTCGGGGTTAGCAGATAAGGATACTTATTATAAGTTGTTTCTGTCTCCGGATGCGGCCTATAGGCCCTTTGTACGGTGGTGGTGGAATGGTAATAAAGTCACTAAGCAAGAGTTGAGCAGAGAATTGAAACTGTTGAAAGATGTGGGTATAGGAGGAGTTGAAATTAATCCCATTTCGTTTCCCAAGAGAGCCGATGATCTAGGGATCCGATCCTTACGGTGGCTAAGTGACGAGTGGGTAGACATGGTGCAATATGCATCCAATGAAGGCAAGAAGGAAGGAATGATTTCCGACCTGATTGTTGGTTCAGGGTGGCCTTTCGGATCCGAAGAATTGAAGGAAGAAGAAACTGCTCAAGTGGTGTTGGTACACGCTGAGCCAGTCGAGGGACCGATGTTATATCGGGCCAAACCTTACCACATATTTAGCAATGTGGATCCAGGCGTAACAGATAAGAATACGATGCGCAGCCCGGAGATCATGTCGTTAAAATTGGTCAGAGACCCGATGGATTCCATCGATAACATAGTCGATTTCTCTTCAGAAATAGGTAAAGACGAAATCGTGATAACTATACCAGAAGGGAAGCATGTTGTATATGCATTGGTTAGGTTTAGGGCATTTGCATCGGTAATCAATGGTGCTCCGGGTGCTGCGGGATCTATATTAAATCACATGGATCAAAAAGCCGTGAAGAGCTACCTGCATCGGATGTCTGATAAGATGCAACAACAAATAGGTCCCCTTAAAAACTATGTGAGGGCCTTGTTTACAGATAGTATGGAGCTAGAAGGAAGCAATTGGTGTGATGATTTTGCCATAGAATTTCAAAAAAGAAGAGGATATGATCTTATGCCTTACCTTCCTTTTATCCTATTCAAAGTTGGGCGCCTAGGTGCTGTTGTTGACGAAAACTATGGCGCCAAGAAAAGTCCGCAATTAATCGAAACTTTGAATAGGGTCCGTTTTGACTATGAGTTTACGAAAGCCTGCCTGCTCAAAGAACGTTTTACAGATACTTATACCAGCTGGTGTAGAGAGCTAGGCGTCAAGTCTCGTGCACAAGCTTATGGAAGAGGCTTCTTCCCATTAGAAAGTAGTCTGGACTATGATATTCCTGAAGGGGAGTCATGGACGACAAATTACCTCCGTCACAAACTGGGAGAGGAAATGTCCAATGAAGATTACCGTAGAGGCAGAGGCTATACAATGATCGACAAGTATGTCTCTTCTGCCGCACATTTGAAAGGCAAAAGAGTCGTTAGTTGTGAAGAAATGACCAATACCTATCTTGTTTTTAATGCAACACTAGAGCTTCTCAAATTAGGCTCCGATCAGAGTGCTATGACGGGCATTACCCATTCTATATGGCATGGGTTTAATTACTCGCCCAAAGAAGCTGCATTTCCTGGCTGGATACAGTATGGTTCCTTTTATAATGAGCGTAATAATTGGTGGCCTTATTTTAAATACCTAAATAATTATAAAGCAAGGTTGTCATCGCAATTACAGAATGCAGATTATTTTGCTGATATCGCGATACTACCAGCCAACTATGACCTCTGGTCAGAAAATGGTGTACAGACAGACCCTTTTCCAGAAAAGCTGAATGTTCCCTATACCTCTATGCTGTGGGAAGCCATCAATAAAAACGGTGGAAACGCCGATTATATAACGGAGATCATTCTGCAGGACTGTCAGGTGGAAAACGCATCTCTGCGATATGGTAATAGACGTTACTCCGTACTGTTTTTACCAGGACTAAAGCGTATGACCCTGACCGCAATGCAGAAAATCTTGCAATTTGTGAAAGGGGGCGGTCGCGTATTTGCAATAGAAACGGTTCCTGAAAAATCATTAGGATTGCATCAATCGCAAGTACATGATGCCGAGATACAGGCTGTACTCCAACAGCTAAGACAGTATCCGCAGCAGTTTGTTACGGTAAAGAAACCTGTTGATAACAATTTTATCGATTGGTACAGCGACCTTTTGAAAAGCCATCGTCTTCCAGGTTACTTGAGTGTCTCTAAAACAGACCCCTATGTAATGCAGATGCGTTACAAGCGAGATGATGGCACTGAGTTCTATTTTATTCAAAATGCACACAAATTCAATAGTTGCCAATGGAGTTGCACTTTTTTAGCTCCAGAACTTCAGAAACTTCAATGTTGGTTTTGGAATTTAGATACAGGAGAGCGCTATAAAGTGAGCCTTGAAAAGAACATGGACCTGTCATTAGATCTAGGTCCTACCGATTCTCTTTTATTCGTGTTTGATAGAAATAAAACAGGAGAAACTTGGAAACCTCTCCCTACATCCGGAAAAAATGAACAAGCATTGGATCAACAGTGGGATCTAGAACTTAAACATGGCCAAGAATTGACTTCAAATACACTCAAGTTGAACAATCTAGTTGATTTCAAAGATGATGAGCGGTTGGTTTCTTTCTCTGGTGAAGCTATCTACAAAAAGACGATCGCTTGGTCTGGAAGTACTAAGGCGGTGTTAAACTTGGGAAAGGTTGCAGGTATATCCGAGTTATTTGTCAACGGTCGATCAGCAGGAGTCAAATGGTACGGTAGACGTCTGTATGACTTGTCTTCCTTACTTATACAAGGTACGAATAATTTAGAAGTTCGTGTCACTACGACAATGGGAAACTATTTAAAAACATTAGTAAATAATGAAAATGCACAGTATTGGGTCAATAGAAAGGGACGCGAACAAGATATTCAATCTATGGGACTTATTGGACCAGTAACACTATATACAATTTAGATTATGAACCTATTAAGAACACTTTTTTTACTGTTTCTATCTTTCGTATACGGAGCAGTATCTGCTCAGGACTATAAGGTCTCTGATTTTGGTATCAATGGCGACGGTCGGGTCCTAAATACACGATCTATTCAGGCCGCGATTGATTTTCTTACCAATAAAGGAGGGGGAACTCTAGTGTTTACCCCAGGCAATTATGTAACTGGATCCATTTATTTGAAATCTAATGTCACCTTACATTTGGAAGAGGGGGCGCACCTATTAGGATCAAATAATCCATTTGATTATGTCAAGGATAGCGTTGTCAACTGGCAGTCGATGATTTTTGCCATTAGACAGGAGAACATTGGGATTGTCGGCAAAGGAACTATCAATGGTCGAGGATTCCAGACCGCTGTCAATGCTGTAGAAAATGTACATAAAGGTATTGTTCAGGATGAGTTGAAGTTAGATCGTTTAAGGGAGTGGAACCGGCCTGAAAACATATATTTCAGAGAATGTAAGAATGTCCTGATTAAAGATATTACACTTCGAGATCCTGCTAGTTGGAACCAAACCTATGATCAATGTGATGGGTTACATGTAGAGGGAATCTATGTAGATAGCAAATCCTATTGGAACAACGATGGAATCGATGTCGTAGACTGTAAGAATGTAGTTATTAAGAATTCATTTTTTGATGTAGCTGATGATGCTATTTGTTTTAAATCACATGATCCCAATGGCGTTTGTGAAAATGTATTGGTAGAGAACTGTACGGCACGCTCCAGCGCTAGTGCGCTTAAGTTTGGAACTGTATCTAGAGGTGGTTTTCGGAATTTTGTCGTTAGAAATTTGGTCGTCTATGATACCTATCGGTCTGCAATTACCTTCGCCGCAGTAGACGGAGGTTTTGTCGAAAATATATTGGTCGATGGGGTGAGAAGTATCAACACTGGGAATGTGATTTTTTTAAGAATTGGAGACCGTTGGAGCAAAGGGCGTAAACCTTCCATGAAAAATGTAACCATAAAAAATGTATATGCTGAAGTTCCGTTGAATAAACCTGATTTAGGATATAATTACGAAGGTCCTATTGAAGATATGCCACGTAATATTTCTCCCGCCAGTATCATTGGTCTTCCAGAATATAAGATTGAAAATGTTAATCTAGAAAATATTGAATTTGTTTACCCTGGAGGGGGAAACCCACTATTTGCGCATCGGGGATTAGATGCACAGTCATTGGAGGGTATACCCGAAATGCCAGCCGCTTATCCTGAATTTTCTCAGTTCAAGGAATTACCAGCTTGGGGGCTTTATATCAGACATGCCAAGGATATTAACCTGAAAAATATCAAATTCACAATCCAAAAAGAAGATTATCGTCCAGCTATTGTGGCGGATGATCTACAAGGCGGAAACTGGCAATTTAAAGCTTTTCTAAATGATCAGGCTTTGGAGAAGAGTTATCATATTCATAACTCGACTAATGTAAACGTTAAATAAAAGGAGATTATGAAAATATATATTAGTGCATTCGTTTTTATTCTGTGGAGCATACAGGTATCTGCTCAGGATTTCAATGCATCCCTTTTTGGGTGTAAATCAGATGGTGTGACCAATAATGTAGGTTCTATACAATATGCAATAGATTACATTGCTAAAAAAGGTGGTGGTACCCTACATTTTTATGTGGGGCGCTATGTGACCAGCGGTTTTTCATTAAAGTCTAACGTCCATATTGAACTTCATGAAGGTGCCGTTCTGGTTGGTAGTTCAAATATCTATGACTATCAGCAGATCGATGGGAGATATACGCTGATATCAGGCGTGGGACAGCAGAATATTCAGATCAAAGGTTTGGGAGTGATCGATGGACAATCTAAAGCCTTGGCTTTACATGTTCGTTCATTGAAAGAAAAAGGACTACTGAGTTCTGAATTTGCAATGGATAAGGTTTCTCAACTGTATTTTTCAAAAACGAGCAATATTGCAATAGAGGGAATTATGCAAATTAATAGCCTGGGAGCTCTAAATTCCTTTGTCGACTGCCAATCTATAAAGTTAAGGAAACTTGAAATCAATAGTCCGCAGAGCAATGCCGTGGTGTTGTTGAATTCTTCTCAGGTTAATTTATCGGATTTGTTCTTTAAATCTACCAAGCAAGCATTGGTACAAGAAGGTACAAATTCCAATGTTTTAAAAACGAATTGCCTATTAGCAAACGGCAAGTCCATTTAACGTATAACTATGAAAATCAGGTTCGCACTACTGACATTTTTGTCTTTCATACTCGTCAACTTTGTGTCGGCGAAAGAATATAATGCATCACTATTTGGCATTAAATCCAATGGTACGACGCTCAACACAACTTCCATCCAGAAAGCTATAGACTTTATCCATGAACAGGGTGGAGGGACGCTTCGTTTTTTTGTAGGTAGGTACCTTACAGGAACTATTATTTTAAAAGAGAATGTACATATTAAGCTGGAAGAAGGAGCAATATTGGTTGGGTCAACAAATATTTATGATTATAATATAGAGACACCCAATTGCGCGTTAGTTTACGCAAACAAAGCCAATAATATTTCTATTCGGGGCAAGGGGGTAATTGACGGGCAAGGGCGTGATTTAGCTTATAATCTGTTAGGGCAGATTCATAGTGGAATTATTAAAGACCCATTGGACTACGACCGTCCTCGTAACAGAAGGCCTAAAGCTATTTATTTTAGAGAATGTGAAAATGTAGCCATTCATAGTATTACCATTAAAAATGCAGCAGATTGGGTACAGGTCTATGATCAATGTGTTAATACGGTTGTGGATAGCATCACGGTAGATAGCAAAGCCTTTTGGAACAATGACGGAATTGACATTGTTGACTGTAAGAATTTCAAGTTGCTTAATTCATTTATTGACGCTGCCGATGATGCGATTTGTTTGAAATCTCACGATGCGACCAAGCGTTGTGAGAATATAGAGATTCGGAATTGTGTAGGTCGATCAAGTGCTAATGGTATAAAGTTTGGGACAGTCTCTGCAGGTGGTTATAAAAATGTAAGGATTATTAATAATAAGATTTACGACACCTTCCGTTCTGTTTTTACAATAGCCACTCCGGATGGAGGTATCGTTGAAGATATCGTGGTCGACAGTTTGCAGGGAATCAATGTCGGTAATCCCTTTTATTTGAGGATAGGTGCCCGTTGGAATAAGGGGCGGGAGGGGGCTATTCGAAATATCCTTATTCAAAATGTAAAAGTAGAAGTTTCTAAGGATAAACCGGATATCGGTTATGATTATGAAGGACCAGTAGAAGATTACCCTAGAAATATGTCCCCTTCAGGTATTGTGGGCCTCAAGAATGTTCCTATTGCTGACGTTACATTTCGTAATATAGAATTGGTTTACCCAGGTGATGCCAATCCTCATTATGCTTATCGTGGCACTACTAAGGCCGCACTGGATAGTATTCCAGAGATGGAGAATTCCTATCCTGAATTTTCACAGTTCAAAGAGCTTCCCGCTTGGGGATTTTTTGTGCGGCATGCCAAGAATATTAAATTTGAAAATGTAACGCTAACACTGAAAGAGAGTGATTATAGACCAGCATTTGTTTTTGACGATGTTCAGGGGTTTAATTTGAGTGGAATTAAGTACCTGGGCGCAAAAACTAAGAAAGAAGTCGTTGCTAACAATTCAAAACGTGAAAAGTAATGAAGAAACTCTTATTCTTTATATCGGTAGGATTATTTTCCATTGTTACAGCCCATGGGCAGAAGAAACCTGTTGATTACGTAAATCCTTTTATAGGAACAGCCAAGATGGGACACACCTATCCAGGTGCTACGGTACCATTTGGTGCCATACAGCTCAGCCCAGAGACAGACACCTTGTCTTATGTTTTCAATGGAAAGTATAATAAGGATGTATATCGGTATTGTGCCGGATATCAGTATGACGACCCTACAATTGTAGGATTCAGCCATACGCACTTTAGCGGTACAGGGCACTCTGACTTAGGTGATTTCTTAATCATGCCTACCGTTGGCGCCTTACAGTTGAATCCGGGAACAGCAGACAAGCCTGGCTCAGGGTACCGGAGTCGATACAGTCACCAGCATGAAAAAGCAAGTCCGAATTATTATCAGGTGTACCTGTCCGATTATGGTATAAATGCTGAACTGACGGCAACAGAGCGTGTAGGGGTACACCGTTACACTTTTCCAAAATCTGATCAGTCACATTTGATCGTAGATCTTATGGCTGGTATCTATAACTATCCCGAAAAGAATGTCTGGACCGTGGTGCGTGTGGTTAATGATACCCTAATTACAGGTTACAGACAGACCAATGGTTGGGCAAGGACACGTACTGTTTATTTTGCGATGTCACTATCTAAACCTTTCAAATCCTATGGCAGTGCCACTCCTGACAAGGAGACTGTCTATAAAGGATTCTGGCGCAAGTTTAACCAACGCAATAATTTCCCAGACTTAGCTAGTGCGAATCTCAAATTATACTTCGACTTTGATACAGAGGATCAAGAGCAGATCATTGTTAAATTAGCCATATCGCCGGTTAGTCAAAAGAACGCTCTCGAGAATCTACAGCAGGAAGCAGCGCCCTATAGCTTTGATCAGCTATGGAATAGTGGACGGGACAAATGGTCGAAAGAATTGGAGAAGATTAGTATCGAAACGGTATCTGACGATGATAAGGTGAATTTTTACACCTCGTTGTACCATACTTTTCTAGGTCCTACACTTTATATGGACCATAATCGGGAGTATAAAGGCCTAGATCAAGATGTACATCGTGCGCAGGGGTTTACGAACTATACAACGTTCTCTTTGTGGGATACCTATCGAGCATTGCATCCATTTTTTAATATTGTCCAGCCTCAGCGTAATGCAGATATGGTGAGTTCGATGATGCAACATTATAATCAGAGTGTATTGGGCATGTTGCCTATCTGGTCCCATTATGCAAATGATAACTGGTGTATGAGTGGTTATCACAGTGTTTCAGTTATTGCCGATGCGATTTTGAAGGGGACTTATAAAGGTGATGCAGAGCAGGCTTTGGAAGCTTGTGTTAGGACATCACAACGACGGGATTTCGAGGGGATAGGTGCTTACACCGATTTAGGATATATCCCTGCAGAATCCAATAGCAACTCGGTATCCAGTACATTAGAGTATGCTTATGATGATTGGTGCATTGCGCAACTTGCCAAAAAAATAGGTAAAGACGATATTTATCAGACTTATATCAAACGCTCTCAAAACTGGAAAAATGTATTCGATAGCACTATTGGTTTTATGCGTCCTAAAGATGCTATGGGTAATTTTGTTGCCAATTTTGATGTTCTAGATACCCACGGACAGGGATTTATCGAAGGTAATTCATGGAATTACAGCTTGTTCATACCCCATGATCCGATGTCTTTAGTTCGTATTTATGGAGGTGATAAGAAGTTTATTACCCATTTAGATTCGCTATTTGAGATGCACCTGCCGGACGAGTTTTTCGAAAATACAGAAGACATCACTAGAGAGGGCATTATTGGGAATTACGTGCATGGTAATGAGCCTTCTCATCATGTTGTATATTTATATAACTACGCTGGCGCACCACATAAGACCCAGAAACGGGTACGGGATATTATACAGCGTATGTATAGACCTACGCCCGATGGCCTTGGCGGTAACGATGATTGTGGACAGATGAGTGCCTGGTACCTTTTTGGAGCACTTGGTTTTTACCCATTATCACCAGGAGCAACGACGTATGATATAGGAAGCCCCGTTGTAAAGCGTGCTGTATTACATTTGGATAATGGGCGTAAATTTGAGATTGTCGCTCATAACCAGGGAGCACAGAATGTCTTTGTAAAGCAGGTGATGTTGAACGGGAAGAAAATCGACAACTGGAAAATCGATCATCAGGACATTATGAATGGGGGGAAATTGGAATATTTTATGACAGCCAAAAGAAAGTAGCAAAGAATGAAAATAAAAATTTGGTGCATATGGATTTTTGTTTGTGCTGGTTATTTGGGCTATGGACAGAATACAAGCCAGGACTCCGTTTTTATCAAAGATAATTACGCCAAACGGGAGGTCTATGTTACTATGCGGGATGGGGTCAGGCTGTATACTACAATATATGAACCCAAAGATAATAGAGGGCAGTATCCCATTATGATGATACGCACTCCTTACAGTAGTGCACCCTATGGCGAAATGAACTTTAGGGTACCTTTGGGACCTCATATAGGTTTTGCTTGGGAGAAATTCATTTTTGTATATCAGGATGTTCGTGGGAAATATAAGTCAGAAGGGGATTTTATTGCCAACCGGCCTTATACCAAGGATGGAAATGCGAATGAAGTTACAGATACCTACGATACCATTGATTGGCTTGTTGGGCATCTGACTTCCAATGGTAAGGTTGGAATCTGGGGAATATCTTCGCCCGGTATGTACGCTTCGATGTCGCTTATTCAGTCTCATCCCGCACTGAAAGCGGTTTCTCCACAAGCTCCAGTGACCGATTGGTTCCTGGGAGATGACAGACACCATAATGGTGCCTTCATGCTGATGGGCAGCTTTTCCTTCCTTTCTTCCTTTGGAAAACAACGGGATTCTATTAGTACGTCCGGTCCTAAGGGATTTAGGGACTATAATACCGAGGATTCCTATCAGTTTTATCTAAAGACAGGAGCTCTGAAAAATTTCAATACCTATTATTTGAAAGGAGAGAGTATCCTATGGAATGAGATGATGGATAATCCCAATTATACCCAGTATTGGAAAGATAGAACCTATTTACAGCATATCAATACACTCGGTCCTGCGGTGCTGGTTGTAGGCGGATGGTATGACCAAGAAGACCTCTATGGACCTTTAAAGACGTATAGGGCTCTTTCCAAGGTTCAAAAAGAACAGGTCCACTTTGTTATGGGACCCTGGTATCATGGATCTTGGACTAGGGGAACAGGTCGATATTTGGACAGTCTGGACTTTGGACAGAATACATCAGATTACTTCCGGTCTCAGATAGAGCTTCCATTTTTTGTTCGACAGCTCAAGGATAGGGAGGTACAGGGCGTAGCTCCAATTTCTATTTTTGTCACTGGAGATAATAAATGGGTGTATCCTTCTGCATGGCCACCAGAGGATCACGAAGCTACACCGTTGTATCTCCATACAGCAATGAAGTTAAGTTTCGAGAAACCCACTATAAAGAAAAATACTTTTCAAAGTTATACGGCGGATCCTAATAACCCAGTTCGTTATACCCGCGATAAGACGGTATTTAGAGGCTTTAAGTATATGTATGAGGATCAGTATTTTGCCAGCCAAAGACCGGATGTGCTAGTTTTTGAAACTATGCCATTGGATGAAGATGTTTGTATCATGGGAAATATTCAGGCCAATTTGTTCGTAAGTACAACAGGGACAGATGCCGATTTTGTAGTGAAGTTGATTGATGTGTATCCGTATGAAAAAGGCAACAAGCTTTCTGATAGCCAATCTTTGGTTAGGGCTGATGTGATGCGGGCTAAATATAGGAACAGCTTTGAATATCCTGAGCCATTGAAACCCAACCAAGTTACCGCTGTTAGTTTTGATATGCAGGATGCTGCTCATGTTTTTAAAAAAGGGCATAAGATTATGGTACATATTCAGAGTTCCTGGTTCCCTCTAGTAGATAGAAACCCTCAGAAGTTTGTTGATATTTATACCGCTGACGACCGGGATTTTGAAAAACAGGAGCACCGGATTTATATGGACCAAGCGCATCCCTCACATATTATATTACCTATAATTTCTAAAAAATGAAGATAGTATCACTTGTAATGCTCCTGTTTTTACAGGGACAGATGTTATTGGGCCAAGTCGATTATGCTAAGCCAATAGTCAAAAAACTCGCTTCCAAAAAATTTGCCGGGCGTGGTTATGTTTTTGGCGGAGATAAGAAAGCGGCCTCCTTTATAGCTAGTGAATTTAGGAAGAATGGCGTTTTGCCACTCAAGGGTCACTATTTTCAACCTTTCGCGATGGATGCGAATGTCTTCCCTAAGGAAGTCAAAGTCACATTGGATAATAAAAAGCTGTCAGTAGGTGTTAATACCCTTATTGAAGCTAGTAGTCCTTCTCTGCGGGGTAGATTTGAAATCAGTAAGGTGTCGTTACAGAAAGATACCCTGTTTCTGCGTCAGCTGATGAACAACCCCGCCTATTCGGGCAAAATTATTTTTGTAGATGAAGCTGTCGCTCTTGAAAATATGAAAGCCGATGAGTTTCGGATGAGTCTACTCTATCTTGCTCAGGGAGGACTTTATAAAGGAATTCTAGTTGATACGAAACAGAAATTATTATGGAGGGGAGCTACCCGGCAAATTCAACGACCTATTGTATACGTAAAAGATGTGGTTACAGAAGGTCTTCCGGTGAAGGAACTCGATCTGAATATTTATGCCAAGTATCAAAAGGACTATAAGACCAATAATGTGTGTGGTTATATCAAAGGAACGAGTGGTTCTGATTCGACTGTTGTTATTACAGCACATTATGATCATGTCGGTGCGATCGGAAGGAATATTATATTTCCAGGAGCGAATGATAATGCCAGTGGAACAGCTTTGCTATTGTATTTGACAAAATACTACAATGCGCATCCACCAAAATATAATATGGTTTTTCTAGCATTCTCTGGCGAAGAGAGTGGTCTGTTAGGCTCAATCCATTTCGCGAATAATCCGCAAATAGATCTTTCTAAGATCAAATTTTTGTTGAACTTTGACATGGCTGGTACCGGTGATGATGGAATACAAGTGGTCAATGGGACAGTTTTCAAAACCGAATTCGATCGGTTGGTACAGATCAATAAGGAAAAATCCTACCTGCCTCAGGTTCTTGTCAGGGGGCCTATGAATAGAAGTGACCACTATCCCTTTTATGAAAAAGGAGTACCTTCTTTTTTCCTTTATACGTTAGGAGGTATAGGCGCCTATCATGATGTCTATGATCGATTTGAGACTCTTCCTTTTACAAAGTTCGATGCTTACACACAGTTGATGATTGACTTTATAACTACCCTCTAAACTAGAGGGTAGCCGTAACTTTTTATCGCTATTTGGTTATATTCTGAATCCAGGTATTGACTTCTTGTTTCTGGTCAGGATGCGTCCAGTGCCCCATTTCTTTGTAGATGCTGAGGTGCTTGGGGGCAGTCATGATGTTGTAACTTGCATACATGGAAGTCGGAGGGCAGACTGTGTCGTTGAATCCCCATGTGAGTAAACTGGGGACCTGGATTTTTCGGGCAAAATTGACAACATCATAATAAGAGAGATTGTCTTGTACATTAGGTATGGGGGCAATCCTGTTATAGCTACCTGCACTGAAATAATGAGGCCAGCCTCCTGCTCGTTGGTGCAGATAACCTGTCAGATCCGATAGGGCAGGGTAGAGAGCCGCCATGGCGGTTACTCTTTTGTCCAGAGCTGCAGTCACTATACTCAGCGCACCTCCCTGACTACCTCCGGTTACTATGAGGTGTTGGCCATTCCATTCTGTTAATGATGTCAAAAAATCATTTGCCTTAAGGCAACCAAGATATACCCTTTTATAATAAAATTCATCCTTGTTATGGATATTATTGTTGTAGTATTGACGTAGTGCCCCTGTAGCCAGATCTTTATAAACAATAGAATCCATCGTAACCGATATACCATGTATACCTATATTAAGAACGATGAAACCTTTGTTGGCGAGTTCGATGTCTGGACCATAGGGTCTTACGCCAGCTCCTGGTACACGGAGTATAGCCGGATATCTTCCCGTAGCTTTTGGCATGGCTAGGATACCGTAGATTTTACTGTTGTTGATATGATCTATGGCCACTTCGAAGACGGAAATCTCCGCAGTACTTTTTTCGGGTAGATAGGTTTTTTTGACCTGTAATGGAACCTGTTTGGATTCGCGAATAGCATTGTCCCAAAAAGTATCAAAATCAAGGGGTAGTTCTTGTGTTGGCTGGATCAATTCCGGTTCAAAGCCCACTGTTGCCATTTTTTGTATATCCTTTCCTTCTACACGTACACGGACAATGCAACGGATGAAACCTGGTTCATGGAGGGTGTATTCCAGACTTTCAAATTTGCCTTTGAACTGTTTGATATAACCTTTGGTAAAAGGAGTAATCATTTCAGGGCCTATCTCATAATAGACACTATCGGACTTTAGTGCTTTACCGCCCTGTTTTACGAGGATATCAAAATGTATATTCTCTCCTCGTTGCGCGCGCCAGTCCGGTTTGCTTGGAATGATTTCGATCTCGATTTTACGGTTGTCTTCAGCTCTTACGAAGCCTACAGCATAAAAGACGAAGGATAATAGAAAGGCTAATTTCAAAAATGTTTTGTGTATCATATGTGAATTGGTTATGGTAATTGATAACTATTTATTAGTCTGTTAGATATGATGACGGTTGAAATCATTATCCAATTTAGTGAATTTTTGAAAAAGTAATTTATACCGTCAAAAATATCAGAGCATGAAGGAACAGGATGGTCTAATTGGAAGAAAACATAATGTTTTCCAAGGCCTGACTGTATGGTATAACGCAGAATTCTAGTTATATTTAGGGTATATAAACCAGATAAGCTTCTATTATGTCTCCTAATAACGCCCAGTTTTTAAAAACTTTAGAGATCAGTGATTTTTCTGCGACTCCAAAATACCTGCAGTTGGCAAATACAATTACAGATGCCGTTAGAAATGGTATTTTGAATAAAGATGAGATATTGCCGTCAATTAACGAACTGAGTGCTTATTTGGAGATTTCTAGGGATACCGTGGAGAAAGCCTATAGACATCTGAAAAACGGGGAGATCATTGGATCTACACCTGGGAAAGGGTATTATATTAATAAAACTGATGTAGAGTCAAAGCTAAAGATTGCTTTATTTTTGAATAAGCTCAGTGCACATAAGAAAATAGTATATGATTCCTTTGCCAAAGAGCTTGGGGATTTTGCCAATCTAGATTTGTTTGTCTATAACTCCGATCTGTCATACCTGAATAGCCTTCTGGGCAATCTCACTAAAACCTATGATCATTATGTGCTGTTTCCACATTTTAAAGAGGGAAGAGATAAAGCGCCAGATATTATCCGCAAAATCCCTTCGGAAAAACTATTGCTCCTGGGTCGCTTTGTTGATGATGTTCCCGGTGATTTTCCAGCCGTATATGAAAACTATGAGCGGGATATCTACTCTGCTCTGGAGGGGGCTAATGAAGTGTTGAGCAAGTATAAAACGATGAAGCTGGTGTTTCCGGATTTTAGTGACTTCCCAAAGGCTATTATCAAAGGATTTTATAAATTCTGCCAACAGTATGCGTTTGATTGTGAACTGGTCTCTAGATTGGATAAGGAAAAGATTGAAAAGGGAACCTGTTATATTAATCTTATAGAAGATGACCTGGTCAGGCTTTTGAATAAAATTATTCAAAAGAAGCTACAGATTGGTGTTGATGTGGGAGTCATTTCATATAATGAGACCCCACTGAAGAAGTTTATTCTTAATGGGATTACGACTATATCGACGGATTTCGAGATGATGGGACGCTTGGCCGCCGAGCTAATCAAAAATAAATCGAAGGATAGATTGGAAATTCCTTTTTATCTCAAACTAAGAGCATCTGTCTAAAAAAAGCCGTTAAATCGAAGCATAGTTTGCTTCGATTTAACGGCTTTATATATTTTCACTATTTTACCGGTTATTTTTTCAATACTGGTAGTGGGTATTCTTTCATGATGCCTGTAACCGTCTTTGGTAATTCGTTAATTGCCTTTTCTGGTTCATTGACTTCGGTAGTACCTCTTGCCTGCCAGATCACACTGTTTGTCTTGCGGTCAATGGCTTCAAATATAAGGTGTCCGTAACGTACACGCTCTTTAGCTACAGGGTAAGAGCCACCATAGTAGCCTCCCCAACCCCAGTAACCTCCCCAGCCCCAGGGACCACCCCAGCCCCAGCCTCCGTAATAAGGAGTACTGTATACGATTCTGCTCTTATTATTGACAATAGCTATATAGCGAAACAGAATATCGGGGTTTTCTTTTGAATACGTCAACCCACGTGCCTCTATCTCCTTATTGGCTGTAGTCATGATATTACCTTTGGCAATATCGTTATTATAATAATCCTTTGATAAGGAGTCTACCGGCTCTAACCAACCATATGTTTTGAACTGGTTGAAATCAAGATTTTGAACCCGTGTTGTATGGTACTTGTGCGACGAACATGATGCGAACGCTAAAAGTACAAATGCTGTTAGAAATATTACTATTCTGTTCATAACTAATCCTAATTATATACCTTATGACCCGCTGTTATTCAAAAGGTTTAATGCTTAGTAAGAAAATTTTGCAACTAGTGGCATTTGCCTTCCAGAACCAAAAGCTTTTGGGCTCACTCTTAATATAGGAGGAGCTTGAAAACGCTTAAATTCGGCATTATTAACCAATTTTGTAATACGTTGTACAAGTTGCTCGTCAAAACCTAATTTGACAACCTCTGATCCTGACTTTTCGAGTTCAATCAATTGGTACAAGATGGCATCTAGCATCTCATAATCCGGTAGTGAATCCGAATCTTTTTGGTCGGGACGCAACTCTGCCGAAGGGGGTTTTACAATCGTGTTTATTGGAATAATTTCTTTCTCCCGGTTGATATAGGACGCCAATTTATAGGCCTGCGTCTTGTAGACATCACCAATTACACTTAACGAACCCGCCATATCACCGTACAGTGTGCCATATCCTACAGCCGCTTCGCTTTTGTTGGACGTGTTGAGGAGGATGTGCCCTAATTTATTACTGATGGCCATCAACAAGGTGCCTCGTGTACGTGCCTGTATATTTTCTTCTGTGGTGTCGGCTTTTAATCCAATGAAAGCTTCCTGTAAGGTGTCTTCAAAGGATTGTGCGATGTCCTTTATGGGTAAGACGAGGTGCTGGCATCCGGTATTGTCCACCAGGTCCATGGCATCTTTTATAGAATGCGTTGTGGAATATACCGAAGGCATCAATACAGCTAGGACATTTTCGGCTCCTAGAGCTTCTACAGCCAGAGCTGCGACTATGGCGGAGTCTAATCCCCCCGAGAGACCAAGTACGGCTTTCTTAAAGCCGGATTTAGCAAAGTAATCTTTTAGCCCCAATAGTAACGCTTGGTGTATGCTCGCAGTCTCTCCTAACTTTACAGACTGCGGTGCTGTTGTTGTTTGTAAATCTCCATGCTCCAATGTCACATACTGTAGGTCTTCATCAAAAGCATTAAGTTCTTTTAGGACTTCTGCACTTTTGTTCATCGCCAAGGAACGTCCATCAAATATGATATCTAAGTGGGCACCAATTTGATTGACGTATATCAAAGGCGCATTGGCTTTTAATATATTGTTGCTCAGCACCGATATACGCTTGTCAAAATGGATGTAAGAGAAAGGAGAGGCCGCAATATTAATAATGAGATCAGGTTTCTCTTGTGCTAATTCCAGCATGAGGTCTCCTTTGTAGGAATTGTCGTGGTCG
>JAITLW010000168.1 GCA_031277715.1 Sphingobacterium sp.
CTCGGAATGTCAATTCCCGCAATCTTCCAATTTCCCGCATGATATTTGGTGCGGAATGATAATTCACCAGGTAAACTTCATTATTTCCATTATTGGTATAACGTAGAAAAGCCTTTTCGGTTAACTCTGCCTTGATCAACCCCCTATCTACTGGGGCAATTATTTCTTCCATACAATTATTTCTCCGTCTTCAATTCGTATACCAGCTGTCTTGTATAAGCAGCCCATTGTCTTTCATTTTTTGAAGTATCAAAAAACGTATATGGAATTTTCTTCCCAATTTTTATAACTACTCGTTGATTGCGTTGGGCAAAAAATTCATCGGCCAAATACAACATCTCAACATTAAATTTTACTCCTAGCTTTGCTCTCCATCTCGAAAGATTATAGAAAAAACTTGAATTTTTTCCATCAATATAGACTGGAATAACATCTTTTTTATATTTCTTAGCTTTTGAAACAAAGCTCTTTTTCCATTCCAGGTCTTCAATCTTACCATGAATCTTTCGCGAAACAAGTCCGGCCGGGAATACCAAAAGAGCATGCTCTCCTGCATAGGCTTCCTCAATTGCGGCGATAGCATTTTTATCTTGTCCACCAATCTTATTCACACCAACAAACAAGGGCTGTAAATTTCCAACATTCATCAAGATATCATTGACCAAAAACTTGACATCCCTCCTATAGCGCCCGATAGCATGCATAAAAGCTATGCCATCTAAGCCTCCTAATGGATGGTTAGAAGCAAAGATAACCGCCTCGGAATCGGGAATATTCTCTTCTCCCTCTAGAATCACTTCTACTCCCAAATCAGCAATCAATGCATCCACAAAGTCTAATCCCTGTAAATCTCTGAAACGATACATGATGTCGTTTATTTCGCTTTCATGTATGGTTCGTTCCAAATAACTTAGGAGTGGACCTGGTATCCATTTAGCAAGTCCTGGACTTTTTTTTCGTATGACTTCCCTTACTTGTATGAACTTATCTTTTTCTATCGCCATCGTTTTTGAAAGCACGGGGCACCCCCTATTTCGTGAAGCGTAAAAATAAAAAAATAAAGCTGTATCTCGCTAAGAAAAATACATTTTAAAACAAGTTTCTTGTCTTTTATAGCTATTTTTGAGTGAAGATTAAACGTTTCCATATAATTAAAGGTTTAATAACTAAAATAGTAACTATGTTTATCGGGCAGTACATATCCACTGATTATCATGAAGTTTTACATACAGATACTGTAGAATTCGTATTAGAGAAGATGAGCGAAAGTCACTCTAAGTTTCTAGCTGTTGTCAAAGGGAATGTTTTCCATGGTTTGGTCTCAGAAGAAACACTACTTGACCAGACCGATTTACAAATACCTATAGAAGATCTAAAGATACATTTTAAATCTGTTTATCTTTTTGATTATCAACACATATACGACGCACTTCAAGTCATAACAACCTACGATTATTGCTTTATTCCGGTCTTGAATAAAAAACACGAATATATTGGTGTTTTGACCAAGCAGGATCTCTTGATTGCTCTTAATGAAACTTTAGGAAATGATGAAGGGGCCATTATTGTTCTTGAACTTGGTATGCGGGACAATGCACTTTCGCATATCGCTCGGATTATTGAAGCTGAAAACACTAATATTCTCAGTACAGCAATCCACCGTCTGCCCGAGTCTTCCAAATTAGAAATGACCATAAAAGTCAATAAAACAAATATCGCAGCGGTAGTTTCTTCCTTATGGCGAAATGATTATGTCGTTAAGGCAACATTTCGTGACGGAGGGCAACAATCTGACATACAGGACCGTTACGACCTTTTGATGAATTATTTAGATTTATAACCTATTCTTTGCACCTTTGTGATTTAGAAACAGCACTATAGCAATGGAGCAGACGAAAATTGCAATCTTTGGTAGAATATTCAATTCGACAGTGATCCCCTATGTCGACCATCTATTTAATTATCTAACCCAACGAAATATTCTAATTTCTGTACATATAGAGTTTTATGATTTTTTATTAAAAAACAACTTCTCTAGACAAAACTTAGAAACATTCACCAATCATGAGGATCTCCCAAAGGACATTAGTTTTTTGTTGAGCTTAGGAGGTGATGGTACCATGCTCGCTGCTGTATCTATAATTCGAGATTCAGGCATACCAATCGCGGGGATCAACTTTGGACGTCTGGGCTTTTTGGCTAACATCCAGAAAAACGAAATGGAAGCTGCCCTGGATCAAATACTAAACAAACAATTTAAAATTCAAAAAAGAGCATTGCTGTCGGTCGAAAGCAACCACAGGGATCTTTTTAACGGGGAAAACTTTGCTTTGAATGATATTACTGTATTTCGTTTCGATAGCTCTTCGATGATTACCATCGATGCGAAAATAGATGACGAACTTCTCAATTCCTATTGGGCCGACGGTCTTATCATAGCGACACCAACAGGATCAACAGCTTACTCCCTAAGTTGTGGTGGACCGATTATTATGCCCGGAAGCGGTAACTTTGTAATCACACCAATCTCTCCACATAACCTAAATGTACGTCCAATTGTTGTATCCGAAAACATGACGCTGCGACTACGTATCGAAAGTCGTACAGAAAAGTTCATACTGAGCTGTGATTCGAGGAGCGAAACCCTCCCAACTGTTGCAGAATTAAGCATACGAAAAGCGCCTTTCAGCATAAATCTAATCCGTCTAGAGAAGGATGGATACTTCCGAACATTGCGGGAAAAATTGCTTTGGGGAATCGATGTCCGTAATTATTAGACTATATAATTGATTTAACAAAAATTAAGGTTACACTATTATTGCAAAAACTTTATCTTTACAACCAAAATCAGTAAAGTTGATTAAAATTCGTATAGCTATATTAACCATATTGTCTTTCGTACTGTCGGGTATCTACGCACAACAGTATGAATTTGGCGTGTCCGGAGTAGGCACTGGCTATATGGGAGATATAAACACAGCAACCCCCTTTTATTTCAAAAACTTAGGAGGAGGATTATTTGCAAAATACAACTTTAATCCAACTTGGGGTGTTCGATTGGGATACAATCATTTATACCTATCCGGAAGCGATCAAGATTTTAAAAGTGCTAATCAAAAACAACGAAATTTTCAGTTTAACAATACGCTATCGGAACTGGCGCTCACCGCAGAATTTAATTTCTTCAAATATATTGCGGGTCGAGAACTAAACAGATATACACCTTATATAGTCGCG
>JAITLW010000318.1 GCA_031277715.1 Sphingobacterium sp.
TAGATGTACAGACAGACTATGCTAGCGGACGCCTACAAAAACCATTGACGGCAAAACATAGAGGTTTCATGAACCTTGCCTACAATCTGCACAGTGGATGGTCATTTGACTACACAGTAAATGTCGTAGGTAAGAAGAGAATGCCTTCTACAGCTGCTAACCCGGTAGAGTACCAACTACCGGAGAACTCTAAGTCGTACGTGACAATGAATGCACAGGTCAGTAGAAAATTAGGAAAAAACAAAAATATCGATATCTATGTAGGTGGTGAGAACCTAACAAATTACTACCAAAAAGATCCAATATTAGGCTTTGACCAACCTTTTGGCCAATATTTTGACACCAACTTATTATGGGGTCCACTAACAGGCAGAATGTTCTACACGGGTGTGAGATACCATATCAAATAATAAAAAAGGCCGTTTGTAAAACAAACGGCCTTTTTTATTAAGAAGACATGACGATCCGCTTGAGTTCCTCGTAGAGTCGGCTGGTGGGAAGTCCAACAACATTCTCAAAGGATCCTTCGATAGTATCTACCCCCATTCGACCGATCCATTCCTGAATACCGTAAGAACCAGCCTTGTCATAGGGTTTGTATTTGTCCAGGTAGTATTCAATCTCCTCACTATCCAGCGTTCGAAAACGAACCACTGTTTCGCTCGTAAAACTTTTTACTGCTCCACGATAGGCAATTGCTACCCCCGTATAGACGTGATGTGCCCTACCACTTAATCCTGCCAATACCGCCCGGGCTTCTTCCACCCCCTTGGGTTTCCCCAGTACGGCATCTGCTCCATCCACCACAACCGTATCGGCTGTGATAACGATATGATCAAAAAAGTCTGGCTCTGCAAAAGCCTTTATTTTTTCCACGGCAACATACTCTGCCGCATCCTGAGGCGACACACCT
Organism: Sphingobacterium sp.; assembly: GCA_031277715.1. Lineage (GTDB taxonomy): Bacteria > Bacteroidota > Bacteroidia > Sphingobacteriales > Sphingobacteriaceae > Sphingobacterium. The sequence continues at coordinate 914 of JAITLW010000318.1, forward strand.
GCCGGTATCGACTCGTCGATTTCACGGACGATGACCTCAAACTCTAAATCCAGCGATGACAAAAGTTCTTTCCTGCGTGGAGATTGCGACCCTAAAATAATGGGGGTCTCCGCTATAGCTTCCAAAAATAACATCTTATATACTTTTTATTAGCACTTCCGTATGCCATTTATCCTGAAGCCGTAAAACCTTTTCTATAATCTCGCGCACGATTCCTTCGCCTCCCCGTTTGGTAGAGACATAGTGACTTATGCGCTTGATATCTTCAACGGCATCTGCTGGTGCAATGGCGGCGCCGACCTGCTGCATACAGCTATAATCAGGCATATCGTCACCAATAAAGGCCATATCCGTCAGGCGCAAATTATAACGCGTAGCGAGCTCCTCAAGCAGGCTCAGCTTGTCCGAGACGCCCAAATGTATCTCCGGAACATGAAGTCCCTCCATACGTTTCAAAACACCCTGAGAACGCCCTCCTGTAATCACGAAAACCAACAAGCCCTGCTTGACAGCATACTGTATAGCATAGCCGTCCTTGACATTGAAGGTCCGCAATTGCTCCCCATTTTCGTTGACTAAAATAGCACCATCTGTCAACACGCCGTCGACATCCAAAACAATGCATTTTATATTTTTTAACGTAGAATAAATCATAACTAATACAAAGGTAACTAATAATTGTAGATATGCTAAACCGCCCCCTTACTCAAAATAGCCATAGATTTATCAATATAAACCAGAAACATCAAAACTTTGTCACAAAGTAGTTGTTATCGCAACTTTTATTCAGATAAGTCTTGACAGCTATCGATTCTTGACGTAACTTTGTGTTAACAATTCGGAAATCTATGTAAGTATTCGAATAGAAATAAGAGTTGTTTTAGAATAGTCTTTTCATAATTTAGGTTTATAATTGGTTAGTAGCAAACCTTGGCGCCCATCGTCAAGGTTTTGTTCTTTTATGGCCTTGTATAAGAAGATCCAACAGATAACTTATCATACAGTCCCTCAAATGCAGTTCCTTTCTAGATAAAAAAAGGGGCATTTTAGTGCCCCTTTTCTATAACAGTGTCTTGGTTTAAGACTTGTTCTTGTCCGTGCCCTTAGGATTGGATATGGACGAACGCATATCAGTATCCGCTTGGATATTTTGCATTTTATAATAATCCATTACCCCTAGATTACCATTACGAAAAGCTTCTGCCATCGCTAACGGCACCTGCGCCTCAGCTTCGATTACCTTAGCCTTAGCTTCCTGCGCTTTCGCTTTCATTTCCTGCTCATTCGCAACCGCCATAGCGCGACGCTCTTCAGCACGGGCATTAGCCACTTTAAGATCAGCTTCTGCTTGGTCTGTCTGTAATTTCGCACCTACGTTTTCGCCGATATCGATATCAGCGATATCAATAGATAAGATTTCAAAGGCAGTTCCCGAATCCAATCCTTTCGATAATACCGTTTTAGAAATACGGTCAGGATTTTCCAAAACCTCTTTATGATTTGCAGAAGAACCTATAGTCGTAACGATACCTTCACCCACACGAGCTAGAATTGTCTCTTCTCCGGCACCTCCCACCAACTGATTAATATTGGCACGTACTGTAACCCTCGCTTTCGCGATCAACTGTATACCATCTTTAGCAACAGCTGCTACAGGAGGTGTGTTGATAACCTGCGGATTAACAGAAAGCTGAACCGCATCAAAAACATCACGCCCAGCCAAATCGATAGCTGTAGCAAGTTTGAAATCCAAAGGAATATTAGCCTTATCTGCAGATATCAATGCTCTTATAACCTTATTTACATTACCACCGGCAAGATAGTGCGTCTCGATATCATTGGTACTGATACGAAGTCCTGCTTTGGTCGACGTAATCATCGCATTGGTAACCAATGCAGGAGATACCTTCCGTAAGCGCATCAGCACAAGATTCAGTAGACTGATACGTACATTAGAAAGCTGAGCAGTAAACCAAAGATTGACCGGCAATAGATAGAATAAAAAAAACAGTGCTATTACAGCACCAATAATGGTTAAAATTAAAGATACGTCTGGATTCATATGTAAATAATTTGTCTTTTAATGGCCATATGGAATACCCATGCGGTGCGTTTCTCTAAACATGAGTATTTCATATATTGAAATTAAAAAAAATAGCTCCTTAAAGATATTAATTTATTTTAATTTTTAATGCATAATCTGCGTTAGATTCTTTGAAATCCTTATAAAGAAATTTAAACATTTATATACCTTTGCATTAATCTGACCTAGTCCGACTGAATGAAAAACAAAGTGTAAACTTTATATAGACGGAATATTATTAGTTTTTTTACATTGTTTTAGAGATCACCACCCATGAATAAACGAAACAAATTAAAAACACAAGTTTTTATAAGTATTGTCATCGCTATCGCAATTATTTTAGTGTCGATACTTTATTTGTTTAACCAGTTTTCTAACTATATGGTTAGGAATGATGAAATCATCAAAAACTCGCAAGATCAGCTGCAGGCGGCTACGACGATAAACACGGATTTTTACAATCTGACACGGGCACGTATCGACAAGATAAAGGATCGACAAGATGCTGAATCTGAAGTGACAACACACAAGAACGCACTAAAAAAGCAGGTCATTACACTACAAACCATTAGCTCGGAAAACAAAGAAAATGCGCAGCACCTGATCGAGCGGATTCAATTTGTATTGACCAACACGGTAGCCCCCGATGCCGCGCTATCCAAAGACCAAGCGATCAGTCACTGGATCGAAGAGCAAGAGAAGAACTTACAGGCGACCAACGTATTTGTCGGATCTGTAATCACCAACCGCGCCAAAGAAATGGCCAGCAATGAAAAATACATTAACGATGTAAAATCCGTAACTACAGGATTAATAACCTTAAGTCTCCTAATAATCGGATACGTCTTTTATAAAATATTCCAGCTCCTATATCAATTACGCAAATCCAGCAGTGAATTAAAAGCAGTCAATAAGGAGTTTGAAGAAGCCCGGATCAAGATTGAAGACACCAATTGGATTTTGGAAAACAGTGCTTATCTAGCCGATAAAATAAGTGGTATAGATGAAAGTCAGAAAATAAGCAGTATTGTCATTAATTTACTGAACCAGCAAGTACCATTACAGGCTATCGCTATATTCATTAGAAAGCCAGACTCTTACGAATTCACACTATCGGCTTCATTGGGGTTAAAAAATACTGCCAACGTAACGGGATTTGTCAGCGGAGAGGGCTTTTTGGGGAAGGTGGTCGAGGATAAAAACTTTATTATCCAGGAGATACAAGATGCTGAACATCTAAACACCCAAACGGGAACGGTAAATCAACTTCCCTCCACGGTATTTATTTCGCCCTTGATCCATGAAGGCCATTGTCTTGGCGTTATCGAAATGGCAACATTCTGTCCGAAAGCGGATCAAAAAAGATATCAGGACTACCTAACGCGTATTAGCCGGATTATCGCTACACGGATTAAATTCGGGCAAAGCCACCTATTGGTTGAACAACTGCTTGAGGAAACCCAAAGACAGACGGAAGAGCTTGAAGCACAACAAGAAGAACTCCGCATTACAAACGAAGAGCTCATCCATAAGACACACTTGTTAGAATCTTCGGAAGAAGAGCTTCGTGTACAACAAGAGGAACTGACCCAAACCAATACAGAGCTCAATCAAAAAGCGGCCGAAGTAGAGAAGCGAAACGACGAACTCAATAACGCCCATAAAGTCGTAGAGCAAAAAATAAGCGAAGTACAACAAGCGAGTAGATATAAATCTGAATTCATGGCAAATATGAGCCACGAACTGAGGACTCCACTAAACAGTATTTTGATCCTGGCAAAATTACTACAGGACAATAAAGCGAAAAACCTTAATACAGAACAGGTCAAGTATGCAAGTGTCATCCACGGTGCAGGTACAGACCTTTTGGAACTCATTAATGAGCTACTGGACTTAGCAAAGATTGAATCCGGAAAAATAGACTTAAATATCGATAAGATCTACACCAAAGATTTTATTGAAAACACAGAGGAGCTCTTCCGCGCTGTAGCAAAAGACAAAGGCATTACATTTACAGCTCAAGTTGCACCTGAGGTTCCGAGAGATTTTCTTTCGGACGAATATAGGCTACAACAGGTCATCAAAAATTTCCTATCCAATGCCTTTAAATTCACACCTGTAAACGGATCTGTCGACTTGAATATCCGGATGCAAGCCAACAATCTGTTTTTTGAAGTCAAAGATTCTGGGAAAGGAATCACCAAAGAAAAACAAGAGCTTATATTTGAAGCATTTAGACAGGAAGATGGATCTACAAGCCGTAAATATGGTGGTACAGGGCTTGGTCTATCCATTAGCCGGGAGATTGCATCTTTGCTGGGTGGACGGGTCACCCTAGACAGTGAGCTGGGTAAAGGTAGTACCTTTGTGCTAATCATCCCTTACGCGCCCTTTGAAGCTATTGAAGTACCCCAAAAACAGGTTGTCCCAGCGAAAAAAGAAAGCATTAAACCGATTTCAGAAAAAGCAGCTGAGCCGCAACTACCAGTGGTTCAAAAAGATCGAAAAATCCTTATCATCGAAGATGACATCAATTTTGCAGATATATTAAAGGGATTTGCAGAAGAATACGGGTTTATAGTGACACTCGCACATGATGGAGCAAAAGGATTTGAAGAAGCCCTGCAGAACCTACCAGATGCTATTATTCTAGATGTGATGCTTCCAATAGCCGACGGTTGGGAGGTTTTGAGAATGCTCAAGGAAAACCCATCAACCAAGCATATACCAGTGCACATGATGTCCGCTGCTACCTTTAACAAAAAAGATTTCTTAGAAAAAGGAGCCATAGGTTTTATGCACAAACCTGTGACTGCAGACACCATACAGAATACATTTGAGACCATAAACTTAAATGTGAGTCAATCTGTCAAGAAAATATTATTGATTGAAGACCAGGAGCTACAAAGTGAATTCATCAAAGATTCCTTTGCAGACCATAACATCAACGTCATTCAGACATTCTCGCTCGCTGCAGCTTGGGATAAACTAAACGAAGAGGTCAATATCGACTGTATCATTCTGGACATGCAGCTCCCTGACGGCAACGGTTTAGATTTGATAGAAAAGATAAAAGAGACGCCAAAGCTGGTCAATATTCCAATTATTATCAACACGGCCTACGAGCTTCCTAAAGAACAATATGATCAGATACTGGCCGATGCTAGGGCTACGATCCTAAAATCGGACAAATCGAGCGACCGACTGATAGATGAAGTCAATCTATTTTTAAATAAAATAAACGACACTTCTTATCAACCCATCAAAAACATGGGCAATATCCAACAGACGAGCAACCTCAAAGGTAAGCGTGTGTTGGTAGCGGATGATGATATGCGGAATATATTTGCCCTGACCACCTCGCTACAGAGCTTTGAGATGGAAATAGAAATTGCCAATAATGGAAAAGAAGCGGTCCAGATCATGAGCAATCCAGACAATGACATCGACATCATTCTAATGGATATCATGATGCCCGAAATGGATGGATATGAAGCCATAAAAATAATCCGTGAGGACCTGAAATATAAAAACATCCCTATCCTCGCTGTAACAGCCAAAGCAATGAAGGGAGATCGGGAAAAATCCATACAGATTGGGGCAAATGACTATGTAAGTAAACCCATAGACATCGATAAGCTAACATCATTAATGCAGGTATGGTTAGGGTAACACATAACAATGACTTCATCAGTTTTACTGACCTCGATGAAATTGTCTATCTGTTGAAAAACATATCGGAATTTGACCTTAGCGGTTATTCAAAATCATCGCTAAAACGTCGGATTGAGCGTTTTCTCATTGTCGAAAAAATGGATTTGGTAGACTTAAAAAATGCCATTCTAAATATTGATGGTTTTGAAAACTATTTCGTCCAGGAGCTAGTCGTTAACGTGACCGAGATGTTCAGAGATCCGGAGTTTTTCAAACAGCTAAAAGCGAAAACCTTCCCCTATTTAGAGACCTATCCTCAACTTCGGTTATGGAGTGCCGGATGTGCTACGGGTGAAGAAGCCTATTCATTGGCAATCCTATTAAAGGAGAACAACCTATTGGAACGGTCATTTCTATATGGTACCGACGTTAGTTTAAAGGCGTTGGACTTTGCCCGTAAAGGGGTCTATCCCTTGACCAAGATGAAGTCCTATACAGACAACTTTAATAAATCGGGGCTTACATCAGAGTTCTCCTCTCATTATACAGCAATGTACGATGCGGCTATCATAAACAACGAGTATAGAAACAAAATTCTATTTTCGACGCACAATCTCGTTTCGGACAATGTATTCAACGAGTTTCAATTGATCCTATGCCGTAATGTGATGATATATTTTGACAAGGAACTGCAAGAACGTGTCTTAAACTTATTCTATCAATCATTGGCTCTTTTCGGCTTTCTATGTCTAGGGACTAAAGAAAGTCTCTATGGCCACCCGATCAAAAGTAAGTTTAAAATCGTAGACAGTACGCTCAATATTTACCAAAAAATTAAATGACAGGCAACGCGGATAAAATAGTGCTCATTGGTGGCTCGGCAGGTTCCTTATTACTAATCGCAGAAATATTGGAACAACTCCCTGTGCGACTAGGTTATGCCCTGTGCATCATAATCCATCGCAGCCCAACATTTAGCTCCGAAATAGAACAGAACCTCTCAAAAAAATTAAATCGACCCGTGGTTGCTGTGCTAGACAAGATGCCTATCGAAAATGACATCATCTATTTTGCTCCGCCAGGCTACCACTTACTTATTGAACCAGACAAGACCTTTGCTTTGGATAGCTCGGAGCATGTCAACTATTCCAAACCTTCGATCGATGTCCTCTTTGAAACCTGTGCACAGGTATACCAGACCAACTGTAGTGCTTTTCTGCTATCGGGAGCCAACACAGATGGTGCCCACGGATTAAAGACAGTTGAGGATTTTGGAGGAAAAACTTTTATCCAAAAACCGGAAGATGCACTGATCGACACCATGCCTCTTTCGGGAATACAGGAAACCCACACATCTACTATTCTTAAAAACCAAGAAATAATACGTTATTTTAGCTACAATCTCCGTTCAACATGAAAAACATAAACCTATTAATACTTGACGACAAAGAAGAAAACATTATAAGCCTACAGGCCCTTCTGGCGGACATCGAGAATATCAATATAATATGTTCGACGGATCCGAATGAGGCGCTGAAGCTCTGCTGGAAAAATGACATTGCTCTAGCTCTCGTAGATGTACAAATGCCCGAAATCAATGGTTTTGAATTTGTTTCATTACTAAAGTCCAATCCTAAAACCAGCCATATCATGGCGGTTATGGTTACTGCCATATCCAAAGAGGACAAATACCTCATCAAAGGGCTACAAAGCGGTGCGGTAGACTACCTGTACAAGCCCTTGAATCCAGAGATTACCATTGCCAAAGTAACCTCTTTCATCAAGCAGATTCATATTCAGGAAGAGATCATTCAAAAAAACATAGAATTAGAAGAGTCAAAAAAAGCACTGATACAGGCCAATCAAGAAGCGGAACAGGCCCGCAAGTCCAAAGAGATATTTTTGGCAAACATGAGCCACGAAATCAGAACCCCCATCAATGGAATCAAGGGAATCGTCCACATGTTAAAAAATGCCAATCTAAACTTTGAGCAACTGGACTGGGTCAATAGATTAGAAATCGCTTCCAATTCCCTACTGCTCATCATTAATGATATTCTTGATATCTCCAAAATCGATTCGGGAATGATGAAAATCGAAATGGAAGATTTTCATTTCACCAACCTGCTTTTAGATCTGGGACAGATGTTCAAGATTAAAGCTTCTGACAAAAAGTTGGATTTCGATGTTATTCTGGATTCAAAACTACCGACACACGTACATTTCGACTCCCTACGTCTCGAACAGATTATAAGCAATTTTGTATCGAACAGTCTAAAATTCACAGAAAGAGGAAAAATAACCCTCGCTGTAGAATCCTTGGAAGTGAAAGACGACATCCATAAAATCAAGTTTTCAGTCAGCGATACAGGAATCGGTATCAAGCCGGATTCTGTAGACAAAATATTTCTCGCTTTCGAACAGGGTGATGATGGTATCACTAAAAAATTTGGAGGAACAGGACTGGGCTTGGCGATTGTAAAACGGCTTGCAGAGCTGTTGGACGGCGAAGTGCATGCAAAAAGCATTTATGGGCAGGGCTCGGAGTTTTCTTTTATCGTAGACGTCAAAGCCGCAGAAAATACCATAAAAATAAAACGGGAGACCAATCTACCCTACTCGCAATTTCCAAAGCTGGACGACATCAATATATTGGTGGCTGAAGACAACGAATTGAACAGTTTTATGCTGGCCCACATGTTGCAGACCTGGAACTGCAAGGTGACGGTAGTCAAAAATGGTAGACTAGCCTTAGAGGCTCTAGAAAAAGACAACTTTGATCTGGTATTGATGGACACGCATATGCCCGTCATGAGTGGCTTTGAAGCAATCAAAGAGATAAGGGGCAACATCAACCCGACACGTAGACAGACACCGATAATTACCATCTCCGCATCGGTACTCGAACACGAACAGCAGGCGGCATTTCAAGTCGGCGCTGATGAAGTAATCGGCAAACCTTTTGAACCCACCGAACTCTACAAAAAAATAACTAAAATATGTCGGCCTGAGAAAGTCAGCAATTTGCCATTTTGAGTGGAAGGTCAACCTATAATTCTTTTATTTTTAGTACCTTTAAGCGTTATATTCACAACGACAGAAGTTGCATGAAAGCAGCCTCCGCAGGAAGGAAGTATTCTTTTAGCAGCTTCATTAAACAAAATGAAACAGGTATAGCAATACGTCGTATGCTATATCCTTAATTTAATCAAATTTCAATGAAAAAACTATTTTTTATCCCTGTCCTAGCGGCAGTTGTCTCTTTAGCAGCTTGCGGAGGAAACAACACGAAAACAGAAGGTTCGACAGAAAACAAAACAGAAGAGACTGCATCAGAGCCTACTGTAGAGACGGTACCTGGTATTGAAAACGTAACGATTTCAAACACTTGGACTGTAGAAGGTAATGACCAAATGAAATTCAACACGGAATTGATCCGTGTGAAAGCAGGCGAACCTTTGGAATTGACATTGAAAAATGTGGGTAAAATGCCGAAAGAATCAATGGGCCATAACCTGATAATATTAAAATCCGGTGTAGATCTACCTACTTTTGGTGGTGAAGCAGCGGCAGCGGCTGATAACGAGTACATCCCTAAATCGGCATTGTCATCTATCGTAGCGCACACTAAACTATTAGGCCCAGGTGAAGAAGATAAAATCTCTGTAACTTTGGAAAAAGGAGTATACACCTATATCTGTAGCTTCCCGGGACACTATGCATTAATGCAAGGTAAAATCGTAGCGGAATAATATTACATTCCCTCATAAATATAAAAGGCACGGTTTCGTGCCTTTTATATTTATGAGGGTTTTTTGACTCAATATTTTGGAATTACTTGGAGATAAGTCTTAACTTAGCCTCAAAATTTAAAACTCGCAATCATGCAATACGATGTTATAGTTATAGGTAGTGGTCCTGGCGGTTATGTAGCCGCTATCCGTTGCGCTCAATTAGGTCTAAAAACTGCAGTAATCGAAAAATACAGCACGTTTGGAGGAACTTGTCTTAACGTAGGCTGTATTCCTTCCAAAGCTTTACTTGATACTTCAGAGCATTATCACAATGCAGCTCATTCTTTTGCGACTCATGGAATCAGCCTTAGCAATCTTAAAATAGATGTTAAGAAAATGATCGAGCGTAAAGATGATGTTATAGCACAAAATACAGCGGGAATCACTTATTTGTTCAAAAAGAATAAAGTCGATTCGTACGAAGGTGTGGGTTCTTTTGTCAATAAGAACACGATAAAAATCACTAAAAAAGACGGCGCTACAGAAGAACTAACAACTAAAAATGTAATCATTGCAACAGGTTCAAAACCGACTGCATTACCGTTCTTACCTATCGACAAACAACGTATCATCACTTCTACAGAAGCATTAAACCTTTCTGAAGTTCCTAAACACCTTATCGTTATTGGTGGTGGAGTAATTGGTCTTGAGTTAGGATCTGTTTACGCTCGCTTAGGTGCTAAAGTATCGGTAATTGAATACGCTAAATCAATCATCAGCACAATGGATGGTGGTCTAGGTAAAGAATTGCAACGTGTTCTAAAAAAATCTTTAGGCATGGAGTTTTTCTTGGGGCACAAAGTAACCGGAGCTACAGCAAAAGGCAAAAAAGTAACAGTTACTGCTGAAGATAGTAAAGGGCAAGCGGTTTCTTTTGAAGGTGATTACTGTATCGTATCTGTAGGACGTGTGGCTTATACAAAAGACCTAGGCTTAGAGAACATTGGTATCACGCCTGAAGAGAGAGGCAACAAAATCCCGGTAAACGATCACTTAGAAACGGCTGTGGAAGGCGTATATGCTATCGGTGACGTAATCAAAGGAGCGATGTTGGCCCACAAAGCAGAAGATGAAGGTATCTATGTGGCTGAGCGTATCGCTGGACAAAAACCACATATCGATTACAACTTAATTCCAGGAGTAGTCTATACATGGCCAGAGGTAGCATCAGTAGGTCAGACTGAAGAACAGTTAAAAGAAGCTGGTAAAAAATATAAATCAGGATCATTCTCTTTCAAAGCGTCTGGTCGTGCGAAAGCATCTGGAGATACAGACGGATTTGTTAAGGTATTGGCTGATGCAGAAACGGACGAAGTACTAGGTGTACATATGATTGGTCCACGTGCAGCGGACATGATTGCCGAAGCAGTGGTAGCGATGGAATACAGAGCATCAGCAGAAGATATTGGTAGAATCTGTCATGCCCACCCTACGTTTACCGAAGCATTGAAAGAAGCTGCATTGGCCGCTACGGCTAATAGAGCTATCCATGCTTAATCCTAGAAAAACTTAGAAAAACAATAGAAATGCCTTTTGCTAAAACCATCCAATAGGACGGATATAGGCGAAAGGCATTTTTACTTTAAAAACTTACTTAAATTTACGCCTATGAACTTTCATACACGAAAATGGGTAAAACCTGAGGACTTGAACCCCAACGGTTCGTTGTTCGGCGGCACCCTCTTACGATGGATTGACGAAGAAGCGGTAATCTATGCTATTGTACAGTTGGGCAATCCACATGTGGTCACGAAGTTTATTTCGGAGATAAACTTTGTCAGCTCCGCAACACAGGGAGACATCATCGAACTGGGGATCACCGCGACAGAATTTGGAAGGACTTCCATCACGATGCGATGTGAAGTAAGAAATAAAATAACCAGAAAAACCATACTATCTATTGATAAACTGGTTTTTGTCAACCTCGATGCCGAAGGAACACCTACACCTCATGGCAAAACAGAAATCACTTATGCTTATATGAGTGTAGACAAATTTACAAAGGACGAAACACCGTAACGTCCTTTGTAAAATAGGTATATCTTATAAGGTATTAACCGCTTTTTTAGGAGCAGCTATCTCCTTTTTAACATCACGTTCGACCCAAAAAGAAACGATAGGAATCAACGATACCACAAAATACTTGACTACTCTCGAAATCTTCCAGTTGTAAGTCTGCCAACAGGCAAGCAAAAGTATCACAAACAGCACTACCAAGAAACCATGAATAGATCCAGCAATACGGACTGCACCGTTTCTTATGTCATCAGGAACCTCCATAAAGTGATGTAAAACATACTTAATAGGCATAGCAATAAAGAATAGAATAATCGTGGAAATGGCTTCCCAAAGAGCAACTTGCTGAAAAATACGTATCATGGTATAAATTATTTTCAGCAAAAATAAACCAATCTTTGACCTCTCGGGCATCATTTGCTAGAATTGACTAGCCTTTGACAATCTATCCTGCTGGACCTCATGTTTTTATTCATTACCATCTAATTGTCACATAAAGTACGGGGAGCCTCCAAATACGGTCTTTAGAAGCCAAAAGAACTGAAACAGCGACCAATAATACCGATACTTTCAATAAAAAAATGTATTTTTGATAGCAAATTGTTTAATATAAATACAGAAAATATATGAACTACGACATCATCGTGATTGGAAGTGGCCCAGGTGGTTACGTTGCAGCCATACGTGCAGCTCAACTAGGCTTTAAGACTGCCGTTGTAGAGCGTGAAGCTTTGGGTGGCATCTGCTTGAACTGGGGATGTATACCGACCAAAGCTTTATTGAAAAGTGCACAAGTTTTCGAATACCTAAACCATGCTGAAGAGTACGGTATTAAAGTACAGGGTGGAGAAGCGGACTTTGGCGCAGTTGTGAAAAGAAGTCGCGGTGTTGCTGACGGTATGAGCAAGGGTATACAATTCTTGATGAAGAAAAACAAGATTGATGTTATATTGGGTACTGCCAAAATCAAAAAAGGTGGTAAAATCGATGTAAAAGCAGCAGACGGAAGTACCAAAGAATACACTGCAAAACACACGATCCTAGCGACAGGTGCACGTTCGAGAGAATTGCCAAACCTACCGCAAGATGGCAAAAAAATCATCGGATACCGTCAGGCAATGAACTTACCGACACAACCTAAATCGCTTGTAGTTGTTGGTTCTGGTGCTATCGGTGTTGAATTTGCTTATTTCTATAATGCAATGGGTACTAAAGTAACTATCGTAGAATTCATGGACAGAATCGTCCCTGTTGAAGACGAAGAAGTATCTAAACAACTGGAAAAATCACTGAAGAAAGCTGGAATCGATATATTAACAAAATCTGAAGTACAGTCTGTTGATACAAGCGGAGCGCTTTCTAAAGTAAGCATCAAAACGGCTAAAGGTACGGAAGTAATCGAAGCAGAAGTCGTGCTTTCGGCAGTAGGTATCACGCCTAACATTGAAAACCTAGGTCTAGAAGAAGTTGGCGTAAAAGTCGATAAAGGCCGCGTATTGGTCGATGACTACTACAAAACAAATATAGATGGTGTATATGCGATCGGTGATATCGTAAAAGGACAAGCTCTGGCACACGTAGCTTCTGCAGAAGGTATAACCTGTGTGGAGAAAATCAAAGGTCTACACGTAGAGCCAATCGATTACAATAACATCCCTGGATGTACTTACTGTTCTCCTGAAATCGCATCTGTTGGATACACAGAGAAAGCAGCACGTGAAGCAGGATATGAAGTTAAAATTGGTAAATTCCCTTTCTCAGCTTCAGGTAAAGCTTCAGCAGCAGGAGCTAAAGACGGTTTTGTAAAACTAATCTTTGATGCTAAATATGGTGAGTTTTTAGGAGCACATATGATTGGGGCTAACGTTACTGAAATGATAGCAGAAATTGTTGTCGCTCGTAAGTTAGAGACTACAGGTCATGAAATGATTAAATCAGTACACCCGCACCCTACAATGAGCGAAGCCATTATGGAAGCGGCAGCTGATGCGTACGATGAAGTAATCCATTTGTAAGACGCTATCAGATAAATATAAAAAAAGGCAGATTATAAATAATCTGCCTTTTTTTATTTTAAGACCAACTTAGAGGGGAATACAACCTCCTGAGGTTCTATTTTATCACTGCTGTCGAGAATTTCAAAAAGTATCTCCGCGGCTTTCCTTCCCTGCTCATCGGGATATTGTTCTATGCTCGCCAAAGGCGGATTCTCCATATATTTCCAAAGCGGGTAATTAGCAAAGCTAATAAAATGCATATCCTGTCCTACACTGATTCCTTTGCCACGGGCATACTTGATGACATCTAGTGTCACGAAATCATTGAAAGACACAATTGCAGAAGGTCTTTCGGGCAACACACATAACTGCTCCATCGCAGCCTGATTGCCTCCCTCAGTAAGATCGGTATGGACAACATACTTCTCGTTAAATTCGTAGTTATTCTTGATCAACGCCTTTTGGAAAGAAGCTGTACGCTCGGCGGCAGCCAATAAAGTCTCCGGACCATTGATCAACGCAATATTCTTGTGACCACGGGAAATAAAAGCCTCAATCGCTTCTTCCATACCCGAAGCAAGATCACAGTATACACGATGTACTTCGGTAGATTCAGGTACGCAATCAAAGAAGACAACCGGAATCTGTGAACTAGCCAACACATCAACAAAACTCAGGTCAGTGGTATTTTTTCCCAAAGACATCAAGATACCGTCGACACGATGTTTCTTGAAGGTCGTAATAATTTGAGTTTCTCTTTTGGCATCATCTAATGATTGCCCCAACAGCACGGTGTATTTTCGATCTTCCGCAATCCCCTCGATGGCACTGATGGCAGAAGAGAAAAAAGGTTCGGACAATGTTGGTAAAATAACGCCTATTGTAAATGTCTTGCGCTGTTTGAAAAAGATAGCCGTTTGGTTAGGCTCATAATTTAATTCTTCAGCCATTTTTTTTACACGCATAGTCGTGACCAAACCAATACTGGGATGATCATTCAATGCTCTAGACACCGTAGATGGCGATATCTTCAACTTTCTTGCTATTTCTTTAATAGTAGTCGGTTTGTTCGATTTCATCATGACACAATTCTATTTTTTATAAACCTCCTCATATCCAAAGATAACCTTATTCTTGTAACCGCAAAGCACCATTGTTAAACTTAAACATCCGTCCCCGGGTATTGCTACGTTGCTGAATGCGCTCGTCCATTGCTTTATTTTTACGTACAAAACCACCCGAACGGGTGCTTGGTATGACAAAGCTTCCGGTATTCATGTGTGTTATCGCGGCTTGCAGCATCGTCTCTCTCGGATCTCCAAAATCGAAGAAATCGCGATACTCCCATACATGGGTAGTAGGTTCCATACCGTTAAAATAATCACCCTCCCCCCGTTTATTATACGTTTTGAATGAAGCTGGGTATAAACTTACATTTCTCCGGGGATTTTTAATATCTTCAAAAACAGGAACTTCCCAAAAACCAACTGGCTTGCCATAGGTTTTTTCCTTCACCAGCTTGTCTGAATTATCGACAGCATTCGTCCCGATCATATATACGTCCATATGAGGCTTCATTACATTCATTAGGAGCTCACTGGCTGAAGCTGTAGAATGAGAAACCAAAAAGTAGATCCGCTTTAATTCGATACTACCCCTCTTTTTAAAATATACAGGTCCAAACTCACGTCCAGGGCGAGTCCAACCTTCTCTCTGAAAATAACCATTCATAGTAGAGGTGTACATCAGCTCCTGGTTTTTAGCCGAAGGCACAAACCAATCGGCAAGGTACTCGGCTGTAACGACCGCACCTCCTCCATTATAACGTAAATCGACCACCAGTTCATCGACACCCTGAAGCCCTTTTAAAACTTCTTCAAACACATAGTACATAGCAGTTTTCACCCATGTATCATTCTCGGGCTTTTCGGTCGCTACAAACGAGTTGAAAGCCAGGTATCCAATACGCTTTCCATTACTAGTTATAATGCGTGCGTCCAAAATAGGATTACCCACGAACGAAGTATTGGTAATAGTTGTAGCGAGAAGCGTTCCATCAGGCTTCTGAATAGCAAGCTGCAGACTTGGGGAATTCAAATAGTTATTTAAGGTGCGAAAGCCTGTTGGTTGCTGGGTATCCCAATCAATCTTAGTATCTCCTTCGATGCTAAGAATCCGGTCGCCTCGTCTGAGCCCCGCCTGCCAAGCAGACGAATTCCGTTCGACCATTCGGATATACAGGTCCGCATTCGGATCGCTCGCCTCGGTCATCAGATAGAAAACCTCAATACCAAACCTCGTCGGAATTGCATCCTGCACCTCATCGCTGACCAACCCCTCCCTATCCAAATAACTATAGCGGTCGATAGGCTGTCCCGTTTGATCATTTTTGGGAGTCAGGCTCATCATCCAATCCAGCACATGCTCGCCCCGTTTGAAATATTGCGTATAATTATTACGAATCAGATCGGGTTTATTCAAGTCGTTCAGATCCTTGGGTGGCATATAATCCTGCCACAATGAAAATAGTTTTGTATAGTAAAACACACTATCTTTTATAACATTCTCATCCTGATCTGTAGTATAGACTTCTACTTTTTGAGGGGGTGCTATCTGGGTATCTTCTTCGATACTAGGTGCACTCTTCTTACAGCCGAACGTTATACTTATTCCGGCAAGAAGCACCATACAGGACAGGAGGTTTTTCATATAGGCAGCGATTTAGTTATCTATAATTTCATTTATAATTAAAATCTGATCTTTTGGTAAACGGTACTCTTCTGCAATATAATCAATTGGGTTGAAAGATTTAAACTCCAATTCATCAACGAAATATACTTTTAAACTTTCTCTTACTTTATCGGCTTCGCCCCACGCTATAAACCGGAGTTTATTAAGCTGCTCGACAGGATTCCCTTTCGTAAGGATTGCTACCTGCTTTTGCCCTTGCATCAACCGCAACAGCAATTCGGTAACCGGCTCCGGGATCAACAACCGTAACGGAATCTGTGCATTGGCTATCAATCGATTAAAGTTATCTTCATACTTACCATCGATTCCGTATAGTGTCTGTGTTGCAGGAAAAACGGCTGCCTCACCATGATGGTCATACACTTTTTTCATGAATTCGGCCATCTCACTAGCTTTGACAGTGCCCTCAGTAAATTCATAAAAGCTTCCAAACAAATAGTACACCTGCAAGAGGTACTCACGCTTGGAAAAAAGAACATCGTCCAGCTCGAATAGATAGAGCGATTTATCGAGCGCTAATTCACTTAACTTCATTTGGCAACGGCTAAGATAAAGGATTCACCTGAATCGGAGATCAGCCCCAAACCGTTGAAATTCTCTACGTTTGTTGCTGTCTCAAAAACATCATAGCCATCCACAACAAGACTCAAAGGCAAGCCTGCTGCTGGATTCTCTAAAACGGTCAAATCCGCTAAGTCTCCCATCGACGGACATAACACCTGTATACCATACTCCTCAAATAGGAGAAGCGAAGCGCCTAAGGTTTGAACTTCGTCAAGCCCCATCGGTAAGATATAGCTACATTCCAGATCCAACGCCATCTTGAGCATCTCGTGCGCATAGGTCGGGTTTACCCCCTTGGGGATTTTATGATATCGATTGCCGAACACAGCGGGCACCTCGTCGGAGGTGGCCAACAGCAATTCAAATTTTTCGGATAATTGTTGCGCTACACGCATCGAAAAAGAGCGCGTGGCATAAGTCAGTAAGAGTTTTTTCATGTAATTTTCTAGCCGTAAATAAGTCCGTCGCGCATATGAATCGTCCGGTCTGAGATACTAGCCAGCTCTTCGTTGTGTGTGACGATAATAAACGTTTGATTCATCGAATCCCGTAGATTAAAAAAAAGTTGATGTAATGATGCTGCATTCTCAGAGTCTAAATTTCCGGAGGGTTCATCTGCTAACACCAAGGAAGGATTATTAATCAATGCCCGTGCTACGGAAACACGCTGCTGCTCGCCTCCCGATAGTTGGCTTGGCTTGTGGTGTGCACGTTCGGTAACCCCCAAGATATCCAACAGCTCCATCCCTCTTGCTTCAGCCTTCTGCTTGGAAGTCCCATTAATAAAAGCTGGGATGCAAATATTTTCTAGAGCCGTAAACTCGGGCAATAGGTGATGAAACTGAAACACAAAGCCGATATGCTTATTCCTAAAAGCACTCATCTCGTTGGCTGAAAGGGTGTGTATGGCCGTATCATTGATAAAGAGCTCCCCTTTATCCGCCTTATCCAATGTTCCAATGATATGCAAAAAAGTACTCTTACCAGCACCGGAGGCACCGACAATGGAGACAATCTCGCCACGCTGCACCTCAATATCAACACCTTTGAGAATGGGCAGTGAACCAAAAGACTTATGAATGTCTGTCGCTTTAAGAATCATATGGCGAATTTACTAAAAAGAATGAAAATCTATGGCCTCGTAATAGCCACCTATCTACATTGCATTAATTAAGGATTCAAAATAAAGCCTTGCCTCTTCCGAATAAAAACCCTATTTTTACGTCAAATTTTTTTATCAATGAACATTCACGAATATCAAGGAAAAGAAATACTTAAGAGTTTTGGTGTAAGAGTCCAAGAAGGAGTCGTTGCTGAAACGCCTGAGCAAGCAGTTGAAGCTGCTAAGAGAATGAAAGAAGAATTCAACTCGGATTGGGTTGTGATTAAAGCACAAATTCATGCAGGTGGCCGTGGTAAAGGTGGTGGTGTAAAGTTGGCTAAAAACCATGATGAGGTGTTGCAACGTGCAACAGACATCATCGGTATGCAACTTGTTACGCCGCAGACTGGTCCTGAAGGTAAAAAAGTTAACAAAGTGCTAGTTGCACAGGACGTTTACTACCCTGGTGATAGCGAAACCAAAGAGTTCTACATGTCTGTATTGTTAGACCGTGGTACAGGCCGTAACATCATCATGTACTCTACAGAGGGTGGTATGGATATCGAAGAAGTAGCTGAGAAAACTCCGCACTTGATCTTCAAAGAAGAAATCGATCCTAAAGTTGGCTTACAAGGATTCCAAGCACGTAAAATCGCCTTCAACCTAGGTTTGACAGGTGCTGCACATAAAGACATGGTTAAATTCGTAGCTGCTTTATACAAAGCTTACGATTCAATCGATGCTTCTATGTTTGAGATCAACCCTGTATTGAAAACATCAGATGATAAAATATTGGCTGTTGATGCTAAAGTAAATTTAGATGAAAACGCTTTATACCGTCATGCTGACATCGCTGCAATGCGTGATATCACAGAAGAAGATCCAACAGAAGTTGAAGCTGGAGAATCTAACTTGAACTATGTTAAATTAGATGGTAACGTAGGCTGTATGGTAAACGGTGCTGGTCTAGCAATGGCTACAATGGATATCATTAAGTTGGCTGGTGGTGAGCCTGCAAACTTCTTGGACGTAGGTGGTACAGCAAATGCTGAAACAGTAAAAGCTGGTTTTAACATCATTTTGAAAGACCCTAACGTAAAAGCTATCTTGATTAACATCTTTGGTGGTATCGTACGTTGTGATCGCGTAGCACAAGGTGTAATTGATGCATACAACGAAATCGGTAACATTCCAGTGCCAATTATCGTACGTCTTCAAGGTACAAATGCGGCAGAAGCGAAAAAATTGATCGACGAATCTGGGTTACAGGTTTACTCAGCAATCTTATTGAAAGAAGCTGCTGAATTGGTAACAAAAGTATTAGGAGAGAAATAGACTTTCAACAATAATATAGAAAAGGGGTGAAATTTATTTTACCCCTTTTTTGTTGCTATGTATTTTTTAAAGATCAACACCGCTCCAAACGAAAAGACAGATACAGCGACTGTTGCCCAAGGGAGATCAACCAATACTTCTTTTGGGAACACAAAAGCCAGAAAAGGAAATGCGTAGACAGCAGGTACATGCATCTTAAACAAGCGTAATAGCATAAACATAAGCCCCAGATCCAACAGGCTAACCAACAACCAGCTGGATAGGTTCAAAAATAAAATAACGCCTATACCTACCGCCAAAGACAGTACAGCCGTCTGCTTGACCGCCATCTTGACCGTATACATCTTCATGTGTAAAGATTCATATACAACTACGGCAATAGGTGGGATAACGGCAAATTGGGGATGCCCCAGACTCCAGGAAATAATCATCCATACCAACATAATCACTGCATAGGCGAGCATAATACGTCGATCCACACTGGAACTACGCGCTACTCCTTTGTTCAGCTTAAACAGCATGACCAACAGCATTAATAAGAATGTAGTGACCAAAATAGATATTACAAAAGAAGTATTATGGGCATTGGTCACTATCGGGAGAAAACCTGTAGCCAATGCCGGAGCTAAATTGTAGCGAAAAACTAACATCAATAGTAACATCCCAATCAATACGAGACCAATCTTACTAAGGTAAGCAATCGGCAACATATTGATACCAAACCCCATGATTGCTGTCAGTGACGGAAATAAAAATATCTTTTCGGGCTGTTTCATCCAAGAGGTTTCTCGAAAGGCCAGCAGTGCCACAGCCATAGCCGCCACCTCGGGCAACACGATCTCTGCATCACCAAAATACTTAGCTGCGGCGACCATCGTCATGATAAATACAAATGCACCGAGATAGGATAGCCCTGCTATTTTCGTCGAAAGTATGGTATTGTTCATCTACTTTTTTTATGTTTTGTATCGGACTCTCGGATAGACAAACGCCAAGTAAATCCAAGAATCCGATAACAACCTTATTATTTCCCTACAAAAATAAGTGTCTAACCATCTATTGGCATTACAGAATTTACAGGAACAATTATACAATTCTGAAAACAGATTGCTTGTAAAACAGATTTTTAACATATGTAAAAATTTATTACTATTATAAAGCCGACTTTT
>JAITLW010000336.1 GCA_031277715.1 Sphingobacterium sp.
CGGAATGGCCGGAGAGCGATTTGCTGTCCGTAACTCTGGCGCCACGGCCATCGTAGAAGGCATTGGCGACCACGGTTGCGAATACATGACCGGAGGACGTGCGCTCATCCTCGGAGAGACCGGACGCAACTTTGCGGCAGGCATGAGTGGAGGAATAGCTTGGATATATGACATCAAAGGAACCTTCCGCGATAACTGTAACCAGGAAATGGTAGACCTCGACCCATTGGAAACGGAGGATGAATCCGCGATTATCGCCTTATTGAAAAGACATATACACCTTACCAATAGCGAGCGGGCATCCTATATCCTCCAGAACTGGGCATCAGAAAAAAACAGATTCATCAAAGTATTCCCGCGTGAATACAAAAATGTAATCCGCAAACAATTGGTTGTAGCTTAAATAATCAACGAAACATGGGAAAAGCGACAGGATTTTTAGAATTTGACAGACTGGCTCCTCAGAAAGAGCCTATAAAAAGTAGAACAACAAACTATCAGGAATTTGTTCACAGCTACACGGACAAGCAACTTAATGACCAGGCGGCACGCTGTATGAACTGTGGGATTCCATTTTGCCACTCGGGCTGCCCTCTAGGGAATGTAATCCCCGAGTTTAACGATGCGGTATATGACGGAAAATGGGAAGACGCTTACAACATATTAACTTCGACCAACAACTTTCCCGAATTTACAGGACGTATCTGCCCGGCACCATGCGAGTCGGCCTGTGTATTGGGTATTAACAAAAGCCCGGTTGCTATCGAGGAAATCGAAAAACATATTATTGAAATAGCCTATAAAAAGGGATATGTAAAGCCTAACAAATCTTATCTAAAAACAGGCAAAAAGGTCGCTGTAGTAGGTTCTGGCCCAGCGGGCCTAGCCAGCGCAGCACAATTGAACAAAGCAGGCCACGATGTAGTGGTCTACGAACGTGATGATCAATTAGGCGGACTGCTACGTTATGGTATACCAGATTTTAAACTGGACAAATCGGTTATCGATAGACGTATACAAATCATGAAAGAATCCGGAATCGAGTTCCGTACGAATGCAGCAGTAGGCACAAACGTACCCGTATCCGAACTCGACCAATATGATGCTATAGTACTCGCCGGCGGGTCCACTATACCCCGTGACCTTAATATCCCAGGGCGCGAGCTGAAGGGGGTACATTATGCCATGGAATTTCTGAAACAGCAGAACAAACGTATCGGAAATTCTCCTATCGACGTGCCTCAGATACACGCACAGGGCAAAAATGTACTGGTTATCGGTGGTGGTGATACCGGTTCTGACTGTGTAGGGACATCCAATCGTCATGGCGCTAAATCAGTTACGCAATTTGAACTCATGCCACAGCCACCGCAAAACCGTACTGAAGCAATGCCCTGGCCGACCTATCCCATGTTGCTAAAAACAACAACATCGCACGAAGAGGGCTGCCAACGGCACTGGAGCATCAGCACCAAGGCCTTTCTCGGAGATGAGGCCGGAAACCTTCGCGCAGCATTGGTTGTAGACCTGGAATGGGAAAGCGATGCTTTGGGCAGACCGACTAAATTCAAAGAAGTAGCAGGTTCGGAAAGGGAAATCCCCTGTGAATTGGTAACACTAGCGATGGGATTCCTACACCCACAACAAGAAGGGTTGCTCCAACAGCTGCGTATCGAACGGGACGAACGGGGAAATGTAAAAGCTACGGAAAGAGATTACAAAACAAATACCGACAAATATTTTGCTGCAGGTGATATGCGCCGAGGACAATCACTGGTCGTATGGGCAATATCCGAGGGCCGGGAGTGCGCACGTAAAGTAGATGAGTTCTTGATGGGCAGTACCGAACTCGAAAGCAAAGAAGCAGTGCATCAATACGCCTAAAATAATAGCTACTAATTCATCAATCTATATTTTTCTTCTATTAGACCTTTGCGAGCAATCGGAAAGGTCTTTTTTAATGAAAATATCTGACCTTAATGAACATCAAGAGCTCTCATATCTGTTGATGACACAAAAGGAATCGTGAGAGTTTTGTTAATAAAAACTATATATTAGCGAAAAATTAAAACCAATGAAACACCTTTACAATCTTACTTTTACGCTATTATTGTTAGCTCCATTAACTACATTTTCGCAAAAAATGAAAATTGTCTCAGGCAACTTTGACTTTCTGAAGGACCAGCGCGAAATCAATGTCGAATTTGATTATCGGGGAATGACGTTTTACAATGAGAATATTTCTGAAAATGAATATATAAAACGTCGGGAAAATGACATCACACAAAATAAGGGTAAGGCAGAAGCCCAACGCTGGCGAGCAGATTGGGAAGACTCTAGGGACAGGGTATTCGTCAACAAATTCTTATCCTTGGTAAACGAAAGATCACCACTCCAATTTGATAAAAACCCCGATGCTAAATACACGCTGATCGTACAGACAGAGTGGATATATCCAGGATGGTTTGGAGGGGTGATGGCACAAAAAGCCAAAGTGAGTACACAACTACGTTTCGTTGAAACAGCAAACCGCTCCAAGTCACTTTTAACAATAAGTAGCGACAAAGCTCCAGGCAACATAGCCTTTGTAGGAGTTCCCAATAATAACGACCGCATGGCAGAAGGTTACGCGAAAACAGGAAAATCCCTAGCTGCGCTCCTTCAAAAAAAGCTATAACACATATTCCATATTAAACCAAAAAGACAAAATAATATTTCGGATAAAAAACGCATCATAAAAATATATTTTACATAAGTGAATTTTTCGTACTTTTGCAGTCGATTTAAAAGATCAATTGTAAATAGGTTTTATGACTCGTACAGTCCATCATTTTTTTGGTAAAGAGTTTAGCAAGGATGCCCTAAGAAACATCCTTGTTATCCTGCTCCCTGCTATCCTACTCTTCTACACCGTAAGTTTAGATGTTGCCATAGCATTCGCCGTTGGCGTGATACTATCTTCACTAACCGATTTACCCGGGAATAGACAGGACAAAACGATGACGGCCATCTGGTGCACTCCCTTATTTGCTATCACGGCATTTTCTACAGCACTGGCGCTCCATTATCTATCATGGGGTATATTGCCGATTTTGGGGATTTGGGGATTTCTCTGTACGTTATTAATTACCCTAGGGCCTAGATGGGGCGTGATCGGCAACTTAACGCTAATCGTCATCAGCTTTACCATCGGACTCAAACCCCAAGACCCGGTTATTTTCGCCCTATCTTTTAGCTTAGGGACATGCTGTTTTTTTGCGGTCAGTCTCTTACAAGCTTACTTGTCTCCTTATCGCTCTTTAAAATATGCGATGAAAGAGGGGTTCGAACAAATGGCCACTCTGCTACAGGCAAAAATCAAATGTTATGACGAGAAGACTCCACTCGAACAGGTCTACAGAGAACTCAGTCTGCTGCACATCAAAATAAGTGAACAGTTAGAAAACATCCGCTCACTACTACTACGCGAGAAGGTATTAATTTCGTCCGGCCAGCACGCTGACCTCATCTGGCTGAACAAAATCTATCGATTAATAGACCTCTACGAATTATTGATGGGGATAGATACCGATTATGAAACTATTCGGGAGAAACTGAAACATTCGGAAGTACTCCCTATTATACGACATATCCTCCTCCTTCTTTCGGACGAAATCAAGGTCCTGGAAAACACCAAATCCTACGAGAGCGTATCGAAAAACTATAAGCAAATCTGCACGGATATACAGAAGTTGGAAGAAATACAGGCCAAAGCGAACAGCGAAACCAGGTCGCTAATCAATCCGATCCTGATTCATATCAAGCATATTGTAGCTATCGTTCAGCAGATTCAACAAGCGACCATTGTACAGGACCCTACATGGGTCAGTACCGCAGCGTACAAGAACTTTGTACCAACGACAAACAAACGCCAGGTCATCGCGAAACATATCAAAACGAGGTCTCCCATATTTATCTACTCGCTACGTATGGCCACATTACTGGTGCTGTCGGGACTCGTTGGTTACACGCTGCCGGAATACCGGTATGCCTCTTGGATTATACTGACCGTTATCCTTGTCGCACGCCCAAGCTATGCCACCACACAAAGAAGAAACTACCAGCGTATCGTCGGCTCACTGATCGGTATTGCCATCAGTCTGCTGATTACACTGCTCACGCATGAGCCTATGCTGCTACTCTCGATTGCAGCAGTCACACTGTACGGCTTCTTTTTATTCAACAAACCAGACTATCTGATCTGTGTGATATTCATTACCATCGCCGCTATTCTGGCCCTACATCTATACGAAGGCAATATCTGGGATTTACTCGGAAGCCGGCTGGCTTTTACGCTATTGGGATCGACCCTAGCCTTGATAGGTTGCTTTGCCCTACCGGTCAATCATCAGAAAACCATGAAAAGCCTATCCGACACACTCATCGACAACTACCAGAACTACTATCAGCGACTGCGTGCTCGTCTTTGCGAAGATACGGTAGACCACCAAGAGCTACGACTGGTTCGGAAACATGCACAGACTTCACTCGCACAGCTATACGACAGCCTGGACCAATTTCAAAAAGAACCCCGCTACAAAAAGCTGGACTGGACGGATCTAATTTCTTTCCAGACACTCGCCTATCGTATCAATGCATTATTGGTAGGCATCTCGGTCAGTATCACGAAATCAATCGAACAGGAAAATGATACAGCTCTATTACAGCGGCTTCAGAATATCGAAGCGCTAATCAACGAATTGTATGAGTTGGGACAATCTGAAAAACTGGCAAATAAAGCACACAAAGCTCCAGCAGTAGTAGGCTAAAAAATAATACTCTACTGATTTAGTATATTATTCCGAAGAAATAGTTTATTTTTGGGTGATAGAAAACCAAAATGGCCTGTTGACCTCATAATTGCACGTATGACATGCCTATGATAGTTTTTCTATGGTTCTTTTGCTACGTTTTGCGTATGTTTGCATCCAATTAAGAATTATTCTAAAGAGCTTTGTGAGCCAACTGTTTATCCATATCATTGTACCTGTAGCTATCTTTGGCTTCATCGCGCTATTTACATTATTCGCCGTATACGCGGAGCGTAAGATTGCGGGATTTGTACAGGACAGATTAGGCCCTATGGAAACCGGGAAATACGGACTTCTACAGACTATTGCCGATATACTTAAGCTTCTACAAAAGGAATTTATTACACCCAAAGCAGCCGATAGAATCCTATTT
The DNA here is from genome assembly GCA_031277715.1 of Sphingobacterium sp. Lineage (GTDB taxonomy): Bacteria > Bacteroidota > Bacteroidia > Sphingobacteriales > Sphingobacteriaceae > Sphingobacterium. The sequence goes on from JAITLW010000336.1 coordinate 5,224, forward strand.
GCGGCAGCCCCTGTCATTATATTTGGTGCCGTGTATATAGGTTATGCTGTAATCCCTTGGGCACCGGATTTTCTACCGGCAAATACACATACAGGTCTTTTCTTCATTATGGCTGTTGTATCTATTGATGCAATTGGTATCCTAATGGCAGGCTGGGGATCAAACAACAAGTATTCTCTCCTTGGTTCTATCCGGGCTATAGCACAGATGGTATCTTATGAAATCCCTGTAGGTCTGTCTTTGATTGCGGCGGTCATGATTACACAGACTCTAAACCTCAACGAGATTGCACTGCAGCAGGGCGTGATGTCGCCAGAGCCTGTGTTCTTTTTAGGAATCTGGGATGTCTCCAATGTGGGTGGTTTTCTTGCTTGGAATATATTTCAGGCACCGCATCTTATCGTCGTATATGTTATCTTCTTCATAGCCTCCCTAGCAGAATGTAATCGGGCACCATTTGATATTCCCGAAGCAGAGTCTGAATTAATCGGTGGTTTTCACACCGAATATGGAGGTATCCGGTTTGCATTTATTTTCCTGGCAGAGTATGCTATGATGTTTTTAGTAGCTATGCTTGGGGTGGTCCTATTTTTAGGCGGATGGAATACGCTTTTACCAAATATAGGAGCCCTGAAACTGGCGGACTGGACAACAGGAATTGGGTGGGGAATATTTTGGACTTTGCTCAAATCGCTGACTATCGTCGGCGTACAGATATGGATTAGATGGACATTGCCCCGTTTTAGGGCAGACCAATTAATGAGTCTATGCTGGAAAGTAATGATTCCATTGGGTTTTGTGTGTATGGCAATATCGGGATTATGGCGAATTTTGGTAATGGTGTAAGACGGTGAACTAGGTG